>CAZNXL010000051.1:0-9727 GCA_964577075.1 uncultured Dorea sp.
GCTTGTGCTGGATAAGCCGCTGTCCGCGCTGGTGGAAAATAAGGAGGAACAGCAGAAAGCGTAAAGCCGCTTTGGAAATACCGTATGTAATTATTACGATGGATAGCGTGGAGCTCTATGGGACGGGGATTTTTTCCCCGTCCCAGACTGACTATACGAGAATTTCGTTAAGATGTTCAAGAAAAATATCATGTATTTTCGAATATTCACCTAATCCTTTCAGATGGCATACAACCTCATATCCTTTTGCCCGGCATCTGGAAGCCCATGAGTCAGCATGATCGCCGGCCATATCATTATTCGCATGGTCACCGGCAACGATCATAAATGGCGCCAGATGGATTCTCCTTGCCGGAGTTTCCTTAAGCAGAGTAAAGATCTGGTCAAGGGCTGGATAAGATTCTACAGTCCCGATGTGGATATTCGGGTATCCCATCTCTTTAAACATATAGTCTAATGCGGCGTAGCCTGTATTTGAGTGGTGTTCTGTTCCATGTCCCATGAGAATAAGAGCTTCGGTTTCAGAATTGCCATAAGAGAGTTTGTCTGAAAACTCATCGGCAACGATATGAACGACTTTCTGCATATCTTCTGTAGAAGATAAAAGGGGTTTACCGAAAGAAACCGAGGCGAAAGAATCCTGATGCTTTAATGCATCCTCTTTTAACAGATCATATTCAATTCCGTTGATGACATGAGTAGTCTGGATATAAACATCTGTAATTTCATCTTTCGCCATCTGCTCCAGTGATTCATCTACATTGAAGATTTTTTCACCGGTGGTCTTAAGTAGCTTTGCCATGATCATCCTGCTTGTCCATGCAGTGTAAAGCGGTATGTCAGGATGTGCACTGTGAATGGCATCTTCAATAGCGCTGATCGTCAGCCTGCGCGTGTTCTCATAGCTGGTTCCAAAACTAACGACTAAAACTCCTTTTTTTCTTGTCATAAATACCCTCCTGACAATATATTTATCCTTTCCCGCGATAAGCTGACGAAAGATATTCCTGAAGCGCTTTCAGGCTTTTCGGAGCCGGAAGGGCGCGATCTAATATATTGTTTGCCTGTAGATTTTCAAATAATGTAAGAAGCATTGGCGGCATCAGACAGGTCTGCTTCATCAGGTCTTTATCAGAGAATACTTCGACGGGACTTCCCTGTTTTATCATTTGTCCATTGTGAAACAGAAGGATCTCGTCTGCCCAGCTATAGGCATAATTTACATCATGTGTTGCCATCATCACAGTGATCCCCTGCCTGGCTATTCGTCCGATGATGTCTCTGACGATCTGCGTGTGAAGCGGATCCAAAGAAGAGGCAGGCTCGTCCAAAATAATAAGTTCCGGTTCCATAACAAGAATGTCAGCGATAGAAACGAGCTTTTTCTGCCCTCCGCTCAGCGCATGGGCAGGTTTGTGGGCAAAGGATGCAATTCCAAGTTCATCCATAATGTCAGTTACTTTTTTTCTGGCCTCCTCTTCGGGGCAGCCAAGATTCAAAAGGCCGAAAGAAATCTCCTGAAAGACACTTGCAGAAAAAAGCTGTCTGTCAGGGTCCTGAAAGATAATCCCCACCTTTCGGCGCAAGCTTAAAAGCCCCTGTTTAGAATAGTCTAAAGGCTGGTTATCATAGTATAATTTTCCGGAATCCGGTTTATGGATACCGTTGCAGCACAGGAAAAAGGTTGATTTGCCAGAACCGTTTGACCCCATACATGCAATTTTTTTCCCGCGTTTGATCTTAAGAGAAAGGTGATTAAGTGCGGGTCTTGTCTCACCTTCGTACGTATAGCAAAGATCATCTGCCCGCAATAAAATATCTTGTTGGTTCATAGTATATCTCCATTGATGACAGGGCGTTAAAATACCCCTGTCCGTTTCTGCCAAAATATCATGACATAAAGTATTATTTCAAATGCTGTGATGAGAAGTATTTCATTTTTCCTTGCAGGATGATTTTCCGAAAGAACCCGGATCGTTCCATCGTAGCAGCGGGATTCCATAGCGTCATAAAGTTCATCGGAGCGCCGGATAGATAGAATAAAAACACTACTTATCATGCTTGCGAAGGATTTTCTTGCCGTTCTCAGATCAACATTTCCCAGTCTGGAATGCTGGGAGACAGTAATATCGGAAGCAAGATTCATTAATATAAAAATATAGCGGTAGATCAGCATCATAAGTTCAAGTATAAGCGGAGGGACATGGAGCTTTTTTAAGACATCCAAAATGTCTGTCATCGGGGTGTTCAGCGATAAAAAAAACAGGCATGATACGCTTGCAAGCGCTGTGAAGATGAGCTGTATCCCCCGGTACAGTCCCTTAAAACTTCCGGTAATATAGTAAGAGCCGACGGGGACTGCGAATGCGTCCAAAGGCGTCTTAGAGATATTGACTAAAATAGCCATGGTACTTAACAATAAAAAGATTACAGGAACCGTCATAAGGCTCCTGTAGCGGGGAAAAGGGATCCTGCCCTTATATACAGTAAGAATCCCTGTGACAGCCAGCACCAGTACCGCAATAACAATGGAGCGGCTTATTATGCAGGCAATCAGCGTCAGCATTGTAAATGCGAATTTTTCTGCTGCGTTCGTATAGCGCAGCCTGGAATAGTAACATAGCTTATCTACAATAATCATAATTCCTCATTATCCTTACCGAGCTTTTTGCGCTCATATAAACGTCCCATGAAAAATGCGATAATTCCCACACCGATCCCGGTCTGGACGCAGAACAAGAGGCTTTCAATCTCGCCCGGAAGCTCTCCGCCGATCATAGATTCCAAAACCGGAGTAAACCAGGGCTCGTACTCTCCATGGATCTCTTCTACCATCACACTTCCGGCATCGTCAGAACCGCCAAACTCTGCGCCTTTTAAAGCAAGAAACGGAATGACTGCGATTAAAATGGAAGCGATGATTAAAATGATAAATATTTTTTTGCGACTCTTTTCCATTATCACACCTCCTCAAAGTATCCGATAGACGAAAGTTCCGGTTTGGCAAAGGACTCAAGACAGATAATGATCGCAGTCGTTAAGAACCCTTCCACAATTGCCAGCGGGACTTGTGTTGGAGCAAAAACGCCCAGGAACTTTACGGCGGAAGCGGCCACGCCGCCGGCTTCAGAAGGATATGCAAGGGCAAGCTGGATGCTGGTTACGCAGTATGTAAACAGATCGCCGACCGCGGCAGCGAGAAAGACTGTAACCATGCGGTTTACCTTCATTTTACGGCAGATATAAAAAATTCCGTATGAAACAAGGGGACCTGCAATTGCCATGGAAAATGTATTGGCTCCCAGTGTCGTAAGTCCTCCGTGGGCCAGCAAGATGGCCTGAAAAACTAACACGATGATACCAAGAATACTGACGGAGCACGGGCCAAAGAGCATTGCGCCGAGTCCGGTTCCTGTCATATGGGAACAGCTCCCGGTTACGGAAGGGATTTTTAAAGATGAGATTACAAAGATAAATGCACCTGACATGGCGAGCAGGGTTAAAGCTCTGCGGTTTTCACCCAATGTCTTTTTAATCTTTATGAATCCGGTTACAAGGAATGGGAGACATAACACTCCCCATGCGATACAAAAGCTTACCGGAAGATAGCCTTCCATGATATGCATCGCATTCGCCGCCGGACAGATTCCAAAAGCAATGGAAAATACTGTTATGGCAGCAATCAGCCTTTTTTGATTCTGAGTCATAATAAACTCCTCCTTTAGATTGATCTGTTGTTTGCATCCCCTCATAGCAAAGCTATTCGGTGATGGACAGTCGCCAGATAGACTTTTGTGCAAGCACAAAGTTTGCCTGGCTCGTTGTCTGCACAAAAAATACACCTGATCATGCTGCGTGATCACGTGTGAACTGTCTGCAGGGGTAGGTCTTCTGACTCAGGCGTCATCGCAACGCTTCGCCTTCCCGGTTTCCCAGTGACATTTTAAAGCGCTGCCTGTAAGCCTATCTTTATCATAAGCTTACACCTCTTCCATTACAGCGGCGCGACCGTGCGGGAATCACACCCGGCTTGTCTGTTACCCTGCCAGAGGCAGGCACCTCACTGCATTCAATCTTTTATCATTATACAATAGGAATGAAGAGACGTCAATTTATTGCTGTAAATTAATAATAAAATTAATAATAAAAGATAGATAAAGGCAGACAGGTGTGATAAAATATTAATATTAATCGTTCATATGCAAGATATAGATGTAGAAAGGATGAATTTGCCATGGAATTTCAAAATGTAGTAGAATCAAGAAGAAGTATGAGAAAATATGATGCGGGTAAAAAGGCATCCAAAGAGATGATTGAGGAGATGATCAGGGCGGCGATCCAGGCTCCCACATGGAAAAACAGTCAGACGGCCAGATACTACTGCCTGATGTCGGAAGGGGCGATGGAAAAGTTCAGAAAAGAGTGCCTTCCGGAGGCTAACGCTAGGAACTGTAAAGATGCCTCTGCGATCATTGTTACAGCATATGAGATGAATACGTCAGGATTTGAGCCCGATCATGAGACACCAACCAATGAACTTGGGAACGGGTGGGGAATTTATGATCTCGGGCTGCATAATGAAAATCTTGTGCTGAAAGCAACTGATCTGGGGCTTGCCACACTGATCATGGGAATCAGGGATGCAGGTAAGATCCGCGAGATGCTAAAGATACCGGGAAATGAGCAGATCGTGTCTGTCATTTCTGTCGGTTATCCGGCAGACGAGCCAAAACAGCGTGCGAGGAAGAGCGTGGATGATATTGCAAAATTCTTTTAATGCGGGGGAGATTTGCAATGGGTGATAAAAAGCCATATTTTCCGATGTTTATAGATCTGTCGGGAGAAAAAGTAGTAGTGATAGGCGGGGGCAGGATCGCCACAAGGAGAGTATCTACTCTCCTTAAATTTACGGAAAACATCACAGTGGTCTCACCGGAGGTGACTGAAGAGATCCGGATAGCAGCAGAGCGGCAAAAAGTACGCTGGGTGAAAGAACGGTTTGAAGAACACGCCGATACTGTGTTGAAAGATGCAGATATGGTGCTGGTTGCTACAAATGACAGCGAATGCAATGAAAAAATTGCGAGAATCTGTAAAGAGCGGGGGATACTTGTGAATACTTCACATAAGAGGGAGCTATGTGATTTTTATTTTCCGGCTGTTGTCGTGCAGGAGAACGTGGTGGCGGGAATTACTTCCAGCGGCTTAGACCATTCTCAGGCAAGACAACTGCGCGGGAAGGTAGAGCGCGCCCTTGCAAAAGAATAATTTACATACAAAAAGAAATGCAGAGAGGATATGGATGGGCAGGAAGATTCGGATCGGCAGCCGGTCAAGCAGACTGGCGGTCATTCAGACAAAAGAGTTGATTTCATATATAGAAGAACATCATCCGGAATTAGAACCGGAGATTGTAACAATCGAAACTACCGGAGATAAGCGTCTGGATGTCGCATTAGATAAGATCGGCGGCAAGGGACTTTTTGTGAAGGAGATAGATAAGGCGCTTCTTGGCGGTGATATTGATCTGGCAGTCCATAGTCTAAAGGATATGCCGATGGAAGAGTCAGAAGAGATTCCGATCATCGTAGTTTCCAGAAGAGAGGATGCGAGGGATGTACTGGTTCTTCCAAAGGGAAAAAAGGAATGGAACGAAAAGGGTGTGATAGGCTGTTCCTCTTTTCGAAGAAGAATACAGGCGGAAAAGCTTTTCCCGGAAGCCGGGTTCCGTATGATCCGCGGAAACGTGCCGACCAGACTTGATAAGCTTGACAGGGGAGAGTATGATGCCTTGATCCTGGCTGCCGCTGGTTTGAGACGTTTGGGGCTGGAAGAGCGGATCAGCAGATATTTCACAACGGAAGAGATCCTTCCGGCAGCCGGACAGGGCCTTTTGGCGGTACAGGGAAGAGCGGGAGAAGATCATACTTATCTTGAAGAGTTTGGAACAAAGGAAATGAGGATGGCGGCGGAAGCAGAGAGGGCCTTTGTGCGGTATCTGAACGGAGGATGTTCTTCTCCGGTGGCGGCATATGCAGAGGTTATTGATGGGAATCTCTTTCTGAGAGGGCTGTATTACAGAGAAGAGGATTACTTTTATGCCATAGATCACAAAACCGGTCCCCTCGATGAGGCGGAAAGAATCGGGCAATCTCTTGCACAGCAGATGCAGAAGAAATATCAACGCAGTTAAGAAAAGGGAAAAAGTATATATGACAAAAGAAGAAGTAACACAGTTTGTGCAGGAGAGACTATTAGGACTTCAGGATTTGAAATACCGGGATTTTCATGTGCGGCTCATGCCGACTGTTGACCCTGAGGCGGTGGTCGGTGTCAGAACTCCGGCGCTTCGGAAGTTCGCAAGAGAGTTTTCAAAGATGCCGGAGGCAGATATATTTTTAGCCCTGCTGCCACATAAGTATTATGAAGAAAACAATCTGCATGGCTTTTTGATTGCGGGGATGAAGGATTACGACGGATGCGTTCAGGAAGTGGATAGATTTCTTCCATATGTTGATAACTGGGCAACATGTGATCTTATGTCGCCAGAGATCTTCAAAAAACACTTGCCGGAGTTGTTGGAGCAGGTGAAGGGATGGATTGCCTCGGAACGTACTTATTTTATCCGATTTGGGATCAGAATGCTGATGAGCTTTTATTTAGATGAGGCATTTGACGAGAGGTATCTGGAGATGGTATCTGCGGTTCGTTCAGAAGAATATTATGTCAATATGATGATCGCATGGTATTTTGCCACAGCTCTTGCAAAGCAGTATGAGTGTACGATTCCGTATATTGAAGAAAAGCGGCTTGAAAAATGGACGCATAATAAGACGATACAAAAAGCGGTAGAGAGTTCTCGCATTACAGAAGAGCAAAAGATGTATCTTAAAACGTTAAAAATCAAGTAGCCTCCAGTAAAATTAACAAGTGCAACTGTCAGTTGACAAATTGACGGGTACGATTTCTGGTATGCAATCTTAAAATATTGTATTGTAAACACATAAAAAAGGAAGGCAGGAGGCAGGAACAGTGACAGAGGGCAGAAGAGTAGATGATTCAATTGTGGAGACAGTGCATATCGTACGTCCGAATCATCTGAACAATTCGGGAAGATTATTTGGCGGAATCTTGATGCAATGGATTGATGAAGTGGCGGCTTTAGTAGCAAAGAGGCATTGCAGAAAGAACGTTACAACGGTTTCCGTTGATAATCTGCATTTTATATGCGGAGCATATCCGAAAGATGATATCGTGATCCGCGGAAAGATCACGTACGCGGGGAATACCTCTATGGAGATAAAGGTAGATACTTATGTGGAAGATGAGACGGGAGAACGCACATTAATTAACCGGGCTTATTTTACAGAGGTTGCTTTGGGACATGATGACAGACCAACGAAGGTTCCAACGCTGTTTGTAGAAACAGAGGAAGAAAAGCAAGAGTGGATAAAGGCAGAAGCACGCAGACAGGTGCGTAAGATGCAGAAATCAGGAGGCTTTTAGATGACAGGAAAAGTATGGCTTGTCGGAGCAGGACCGGGAGATATTGGGCTTTTAACGGTAAAAGGAAGAACTGTTATCAAACAGGCGGATGTGATCGTATATGATCATCTTGTGGGAAAGGAGATCCTTTCGGCATTAGATGACCGCAAGAAGCTGATCAATGCAGGGAAGCTTGCAGGACATCATCCGATACCGCAGGATCAGATCAATCGGATTCTTGTTGCGGAGGCGTTGAAAGGGCAGAAAGTCGTAAGATTAAAAGGAGGAGATCCGTTTTTATTCGGGAGAGGCGGAGAAGAATTAGAAGAGCTTAGGAAGTATCAGATCCCCTTTGAAGTTGTGCCAGGCGTAACTTCTTCTCTTGCAGTCCCGGCATACAGCGGGATTCCGGTAACACACAGAACCTGTGCATCTTCGGTACATATCATTACCGGACACAAGCGACAGGGAAAGGAAGACACGACTAACTATCGGGCGCTCGTACAGGCAGGAGGCACTCTGGTGTTTCTTATGGGCGTGACGGCATTGCCGCAGATTACAAAGAGGCTTCTTGAAGCAGGGATGGATCCTAAGATGCCATCAGCGGTTTTGCAGGAAGGAACAACCGCGGGGCAAAGATGTGTCATGGCGCCGCTTAAGTCACTGGAAAAGGAAGCAAAGGAAGCGGGGATCCATCCGCCGGCGATTATCGTGGTTGGTCCTGTCTGTAAATTGTCAGAAACATTAGCATGGTACGAGAAGCTGCCTCTTCAGGGCATGAGAGTCATCTTAACAAGACCGAAAGAACTGATTTCTGTTCTGGCGGAAAAACTTCGGGTAAAGGGAGCGGAAGTATTAGAGCTTCCGGCGATCGATACCGTACCGATTGAAAATAATCAAAGATTATGGGACTGTTTTCAAAGATTGGAAGCTTATCACTGGATCGCATTTACAAGTCAGGTGGGAGTCCGTATATTCTTTGAGCAGATGGAGAGGCAGAAGACAGATATCCGAAAGCTTTCGAAAGCAAAATTTGCAGTGATCGGAGAAGGAACGAAGAAGGCGCTGCGCGAGCGGGGGATCTATGCGGACCTGATGCCTGAAGTCTATGACGGGGAATCGCTTGGAAGGCTGCTTGCCAGGGAAGAGATAAAGGGTCAGCAGATCTTAATCCCGCGGGCGGAAAAAGGAAACGAAGCTTTGATTCCCATTCTTGAAAAAGCGGGAGCCAGGGTAGAAGACGTTGCGGTATATCAGACAGTTTACCGGGAGTGCCGAAGTATTTCAGTAAAGGAAGAGATTGGAAAAGGAACAACAGACCTTGTCGTATTTACCAGCAGTTCTACGGTAAAGGGATTTGTGGCAGTTGCCGGAGGAATAGATTATACGAAGATAAAAGCTGCCTGTATCGGAAGACAGACCGCCGATACTGCGAAAAGCTATGGAATGAAGTGTTATGTTGCCAAAAAGGCAACTTTGGATTCATTAGTGGAACTGGTTACTACGATAAAAGAGACCGGGCAGAAAGGGAAATAATGACAATGATCAAAAGACCAAGGAGATTAAGAAGCAGCGCAAATATAAGAAAGATGGTAAGAGAGACCAGAGTGGACAGATCATCGCTGATCTATCCGATGTTTGTAAGAGACGGAAGCAAGATCCGGGAAGAGATCCCGTCTATGGCGGGACAGTACCGCTATAGTGTCGATCAGATGTTTTATGAATTGGAAGAGGTAAGTAAGTCAGGCGTAAGCTCTGTAATGCTTTTCGGAATTCCGGAGCATAAGGATGAGAAGGCAAGTCAGGCATATGCCGAAGACGGGATTATCCAGAGAGCGCTTGGTGAAGCAAAGAAAAGGTTTCCACAGCTATACTATATTACAGATGTATGTCTGTGTGAGTATACGTCTCATGGACATTGCGGGATGTTGTGCGGCTGCGACGTAGATAATGACTCAACGCTTGAAGTTCTGGCAAGAACGGCCCTTTCCCATGCACAGGCGGGGGCGGATATGGTTGCGCCTTCTGATATGATGGACGGGAGGGTCGGCGCAATCAGGAAAGCATTGGATGACGGTCATTTTGAACAGATTCCGATCATGTCTTATGCGGTAAAATATGCATCGGGATTCTATGCGCCGTTTCGGGATGCGGCAGAGTCTGCTCCGGCATTTGGTGACCGGAAAAGTTATCAGATGGATTATCACAACAGCAGAGAAGGGTTAAAGGAAGTGCTTCTTGA
>CAZNXL010000052.1:0-2877 GCA_964577075.1 uncultured Dorea sp.
TTTTGTTCCACAACAAAGTCCTTTAATTTTGATACCAATTAAATACATAAAAATTGTTGCTGTCATTACACTAATGACTGATACAAACAACAATGCTGCATTTATATTTTGTATCCCAAATTTATGAAGTATTACGAAATAATATCGGAATAAAATTGTCAAAAAATAATTATTTGAAAACTTTCCAAAATAATTTGCATGAGGCGCTGAAAGATCAACACTTTTTTTCCCAGTCTCGGCAAAATACATTGCCACATCTTGAATATTCAACGCATCTGTATACGGACACACACGGAAATTATATAAAATAATTGCGAAAACACCCGCCATAATTCCAAACAAAATAAAACTACTTACGATTAGCTTTCTATCATTAAATGAATCGAATTTTTTATACAACAACAAAATAATCACACATATCATCGCAGCTAATAATATAATCATACTAAAACGCAATACTGGTGAAAACACCTCTACAAAAACCTTATCATTTGCTGTCGAAATCACGCCGATTCCTATAAAAATACTTAAGCAAAGAGTCATAAGTAGTATGAATCTATATATCAATGTATCGAATTTATTTCTCACTTTTATGTCCTTCTCTTTCTTAATATCATATGTAGTATACCCCCCCCGGGGTACTTGTCAATCACAATTTCCTCATCTCATACCCTTATCCAGTACTAATCAGAGGCAAAAAAAAACATCTTTTTGCGATAAAATCATTAGTTCCAGAACTAACTCTCGCAAAAAGATGTTTTTTTATTTTCTAATTCCTTTCACTCCCGTCGAATGATAAGCCCCTTTATACTTTCCGCTGCATGCCTTTACTGTATAATAATAAGTAACACCCTTCTTAGCAGTTTTATCTGTATAAGACTGAATATTTTCCCCTTCAAGAAATGCTATCTTAGAATATTTTCCGTCTTTCTCTTTCCTGTATACCTCATATTCCACAGCGCTCTTGACTTTCTCCCATTTCACCGTAATCCCGCTCTTGACACTCTTTGCAGAGGTCACTTTAGGAGTACTGAGTCTGCGGATCGTCAATCCTTTTTTATCGTAGCTGCTAATCTTACTTCCGTTATATGCTTTTATCGTATATGTGTACTTCTTTCCGGAAGACATTGATTTATCCGTATATTTTACCGTCGAGCCGGAAGTAATCTTTTTAATCTTCTTATATTCGCCGCCTGATGCCTTGCGATATACATAATATCCCTTTGCCCTGGATACTTTCTTCCATTTTATCACAACCCCTGATCTGCTGTTGGATACAGATACAAGCTTAGGTTTCGATAATGACGTTGTTGCTGTTCCGCTTACATTGATCCCGATGGCATCCATATGTTTACCTGAACTTGTAACCGCATAGATCATACAAGTCCCGTTCTTCACTCCGGTAACCTTGCCGGAAGCATTGACTTTTGCAACCGCCGGATCGCTCGTCTCATAATACACGTTCTCTCCGCCTGCAATCCCGCTGACACTTAATTGTTTCGTGCCGCCGGCCTTGATCGTACTGCTTGCATTCAATTCTATGTAATGTGAAGACACGTATCCCGTTTTAGAACCGTAGGTTACTTTGTACCAGTACGGATTCTTTTCCTGCGCAGATACTGATGCCGACATGTCTGTATACTCAGCCCCCGCCACTTGAACCTCTTTTCC
This sequence comes from uncultured Dorea sp., assembly GCA_964577075.1. Lineage (GTDB taxonomy): Bacteria > Bacillota > Clostridia > Lachnospirales > Lachnospiraceae > MD308. Next base: position 1,672 of record CAZNXL010000052.1, read on the forward strand.
TTTTGGAATCGTGGTTAAAGCAGTTGTACTGGCGGAAGTACCCTTCCTCATCGTCACAGAAGTCGTAGTTTTCCCTGTACTCACAGACTTTTTAATATGAATCGCACTTGTCTGAGACGGCATATTTTTATATACCGGAATATAAAACACAAAAGAATCATTTGTAATTCCCATATTATTATAGGAATTATATGTTGTCTTTGCTTCTGAGGCCGCAGCTGTCAGATTCTGCATATATTGATGCTGGTAGTAAGGGGAATATACCGTATTAAATCTTTGAAAATACACTGTATTCTGCCCTTTTAAAATATATGCGCCTGCTATATACTGCGCTCCTCCATCAATGGAAAGAACCGGTGTGTTCCAGGGTCTGTCATAGCTTTTTGAATTGGTTTTTCCTCCTTTTGCGTAATAAAGCCCATTGGCTATCGCAGATCCCGTACTTGTGGAATACGCCCCGATATTATAATAATTATAATACCCTTTATAAGATTTACCGCCATAAGAATAATTACCGGATATACTTCCGTTAGATAAACTGGCTCCCGTTTCCTGTCTGATCTTAGCCGCCAGGAACAAAGGACTGATCTTATTCTTCTTCCCGGCCGCATAGATAGCCTGATCATAAGTCATATCAACAGATACGATCTTATCATCCGTAGTCCGGTAGGATATTTTCCTGTTATATAAGTCTGTCCCGCTTAAAACGTTCTGAACACCCTGGATCTTGTGATAACCCGAATTATAATTTAGCGCCTCAAACATAAAAATATAAGGATCGGTCAGGAAGTTCCTCGGATCCGCATAATATGCGACAGCCGGTTTGCTCGCTGACACCCACGCAGAACCATCTTTCGGAATATAGGAACCCGTCGATGCGTTATAATCTGTACCTGCCTTACTGAGCAGCAGGCTTTCCGATGTTTTCGGAAGAAGACTTCTGTTGGTTCCTTTGGAAGAGGAAGATACGCTTTCCGCCGATACGATATCATCCCATTTTAAGCTGCTGCTCACTGCCACAAAGATCCAGTTCGGATGCTTTTTGTGGAGATCCTTCAGATATGTCTGGTATGATACCGGAAAATTCGCAAGCTCCGAACTGTAAGTTCCTACTGCCTGTGTTCTCATCTCCTGAAGCAGCTTCCTGTATTCCTGAATAAGCGCCTGCGTTCTTTCGTCTGTCTCGTTTGTCTTTTCTGTCTCGTC
>CAZNXL010000052.1:2887-9693 GCA_964577075.1 uncultured Dorea sp.
CCGCCTCACCCGCCTCTTCTTGTTCTGCGGCTTCCTCCGGCGGTTCCTCTTCCAGTTCTTCTATGACTTCTTCTTCCGGCCTGTTCTCTGAAATATCATTTTGTTCTTCTTCAACCGGCTCCCCCGATTGTTCAGAACTCTGTATCTCTTCTGCGCTTACCGGCAATGTGCTGATCATAACGCCAATCAGCGCTGCTGCCAGCAGCTTCCTGATCTGCTGTAACTTCATAAACTGTTCTCCCCTTATTCATTCTTATCTAATAGAGCTTTTCAGGATACATCCCCCTGCTTATCAAATCCCTTATAGCTTCTACTACTGCACCTTTGTCTTCTTTATAAGTAACGCCGAACCATTTGTCATGAGAAGGCAGTACCCGCACTTGTGCCTTTTTGTCCTGTATCATACTACCGATCACCTGCGGAAGGAGATACTCCTTCTTTAACTCTTTTTCATCCAGATTTGAAAGAAACTCTGTAAATCCTTCCTCAAGCACATCAAAGAAAGTAACGGGAAGTCCCCACATATTCATAGATACAGGGGAATCCATGGGCAGCCTGATCTTCTCTCCCCCAAGAAGCGCTGAAGCGTACTCTCCTTTTCCTTCAATATCATAGGTTTCCTCAATATCTGCAAGTACCCCGTTTGCGTCTACCTTGCAGACTCCTCTTGTCACTGTCCCGTTTTTGCTCAGAGTATTTTTCAGGACGAAGCCAATCATACAGATCTCTAATATATCAGAGTCTTTCTCCTCCATACCGGAAAGATATCCATAAGCTGTCCGGTATGCCGCTTTCCCATAATAATCATCGGCATTAATTACAAGAAACGGCTCTTTTACAATATCTTTACAACAAAGGATCGCCTGTCCGGTTCCCCACGGTTTTACTCTGTCGTTCCATCTTCCCCGGAACTGCCCCGGGAGATCCTCCAGTTCCTGATAAGCGTATGCAACATTGACCACTTTTTCAATCCGATCCCCGATGATCTCTTTAAAGTCCTTTTCCAGACTTTTTCTGATCACAAATACTACTTTATTAAATCCTGCCTCCATCGCATCATAGATTGAATAATCCATGATGATCTCTCCGTTTGGCCCGACCGGTTCCAACTGCTTGATCCCGACGCCAAACCTGCTCCCGATTCCCGCTGCCATAATTACCAACGTTGCGTCTTTCATACTTTTCCTCCCAATGAACCGCTTGTTCTTTAGCTTTATTTTACTGTATTACGTTCTGTTTGTCCATCCACTTTAATTTTCCAGTACTGTTTCTATTTTCTGACTTATTTCTTCTACCGAGCTTTCATATGGCACTGTTACATACAGAGGTCCTCCTGAATAAGAATAGCAATACCTTTTTCCTGTATCATCTCCTTCTGCCGCAACAGACTCTATCACCCATCCTTCCATCCGGCTGATCTGCATCCGGATCAGGGATTTTATCTGAGCCTCCGAAAGATTGGTATCTGCATTTCCTGCCACACTGTTAATCATCTTATTCGCCTGCAGGAAGATCAGCGGCGACATCGTTTTTTTGATCATCGCAGTGAGCAATGCCTGCTGGTTCTTTCCTCTTTGATTGTCTCCGGTTGCAAGCGCTTTTCTCTCTCTTACGAAAGCCAACGCCTGCTTCCCGTTAAAATGATTCGTCCCTTTGCGGACCTCGACAACCTCCCCTGAAGCCTTACTGGTCGTAAAGGCTAGTTCCGATTCTACATCAATTCCTCCCATAACATCTACGATCTCTTCCACCGAGGTAAAATTCACCCTCACATAGAACGGAATTTCAGTGTCATAAAGATTTTCTAAAGTTGCCATAGAGGTTTCTACACCATAATTTCCTGCGTGGGTAAGCTTGTCCCTCTCCTCTCCGGATACTCCCGGGATCACCACGTAATAATCTCTCGGTGTCGTCGTCAGTAAGATCTTATGTTGTTTCGGATTAATCGTGGCGATCAGGTTCACGTCGCTCCGGCTCTCCTGCTCCAGATCGCCGTATACGTCAATCCCGCTGATATATACATTAAAAGGCTGCTCTGTCACAGGGATTTCATGCTGCGTCATATCGCTGCCGTTTTCCTCGCCAATGGCAATTTGATCCAGAGCCGCGTTCACTTTTAATCCATAAAATCCCACGACGATCAATAACACACTCAGAACGAGGGCAAGGCCTTTCCCCGTACTTCTCTTCTTTCGGCTGAGTCTCGCCCGTCTCTGCAGCGCCTTTACAAGGAAAATGAACAGCATCAGCAGAACAGCGACCGCTATCATGCACCATTCCGGAAGAATACCCAGAATTCCCATAGAAGCCACAAAGAAAATCGAAGCGCCGATCTGAACAATCCACACGAAATGATCCATTGCGCTTATCTTTCGCATCCTGCCCTTTTTCTTTCTGTTTCCTTTCCCTTCTTCTTTTTGATGCGCCTTAATATATTTCAGCTGATCACGATATTCCATGTCCTTCTCCTGTTCTCCACAACCTGATGGCAAAGAATGGCCCATGCATACACACAAGCCATCTTAATCCATCGGATTCTATTCTCCGAGCCCGCCTTCAACAGCTTCAATCATGGCTTTCAAAGCATCCTCTTCACCGGGGCCGTCACAGCACAGTATGATTTGATCCCCCTTTTTGATACATGCTCCTAAAACACTAAGGACGCTCTTAGCATTAGCTGCTGTATCATCGTATTCAAATGTCACTTTACATGCGAACTGATTCGCAGTATTACAAAATATTCCTGCAGGTCTCAGATGCAATCCTGTTGGATTGTTGATCGTAACTCTCCTTTTGACCATGGTCTCCTTCTCTCCGCTTTACTTTTTTTCACTTAATATAATCTTTACACTGACTTTCTTTTCCAATGAACAACCAGCCGGAAGTTGTACATTGACGGGAATATTATAAGTCCCCGGTTCTGTATATTTTTCAAGATCGATACTGATTTCCTGATCAAGGACAAGATCACTCAATACTTCCTCCGGTCCGCTCACCTGCAGTTCAATCATGTCAACCGCAGCATAACTCATGGTAAGATCCTCTGCCAGATTATTAACGGTCACCGATCCGACTGTGATATCGTATGTTCTGGTTCCGTCCTTTTCCACTGCGACAGTTACCACGACCAACCCTGCATTATCGTCCGCCAGATTCACATTCGCGGGCAAATATTTCGAGATATTAATCACCTGTTCCGTCTTTTCCGTGAGATCAGACATCTCTAATGCACTTGCAGGTATCTCCAGAGTCTCGATCTCGCTAATGTACTGATATTCTCCGGAAATCTGTATCTCCTCAGGTTCATAATCAATTCCGGTAAATTCATATCCCCTGGCTGCCCTGATCTTTGACGTATCAAATTCCAGAGCAACATCCTTCGTTCTCAGAAGCTGTACTTTGACGGACACGCCATCCGTCCCTATGTTATTGGAAAGTAATTTCTGATCGATAACATTGTTATCTGAATCATATAATACGAGTTCCGAGTCTAAGATTGAATCTTCTGAAAGTCCTGAAACATTTACGGATGCTTCCACTCTGTTGATATCATCTATTACGGACTTTGGCCCTCTGATAGAAACCTTCTCAGGCACCGCCTGGATCTCTCCCAATACATATCCGTCTCTGACCGTACCCGTCGTACTGGCAACAATTGGAAAACGCTTCGTCTCCTCATCCTCCAGCTTGATCTGTAAATTCCCCGGACTCGACTGCGCACTGTCATACCTGCCCTCGAAGCCGGCAATGGAGATATCGATCGGTATCTGTGTATCCAGTGTCAGTTCCTTCATATCAGCGACAGCCGTGATATCGTCATCTCTGATCTTATTAAGAGTTTTTCTTTTTGCAGTAACTGTAACGCTCACTTCCTGTGTATTATCAACGATCTGATACGTCTGCGGCTGCTTTGCATTTGCAAGAACCTCTTCATTGACAACAGAAACAGGAATATTCGAAAATGTCTTGTGGGTCACCGGGTCATCGATATTAACCACCATCAGCCACAGCATAAATGCCACCAAAAAGGCTAATATCTTAAGACCAATATTATTCATCAGTCTTTTTTTCATGTCTCAGCCTTCCTTTCCAAATTGCCATCAGCTTTTTGCTTTCTGTTCTCCGGTTCTGAATGCTCTTGAGATACTCGCGCAGTTTGTCTCTTGTAATATTGCGGTCCAGCTGACCTCCCTGCGCTGCCGATACCGCCCCTGTCTCCTCAGACACAACAATGACCAGCGCGTCACTGACCTCGCTCATCCCCACTGCCGCTCTGTGTCTTGTCCCTAAATCTTTACTTAATCCCATATTGTCAGATAACGGGAGATAGCAGGTCGCTGATACGATCCTGTTCCCGCGGACAATAATCGCGCCGTCATGCAAAGGTGTGTTATGTTCAAATATATTGATCAGAACCTGCATGGACACAAGGCAGTCCAACCGGATCCCGGTACTCTCATATTCCGTTAAACGGATCGCCTGTTCAACAACGATCAATGCTCCTGTCTTTACACGCCCCATATTAAAGCAGGCATCTACGATACCGTCCACTGTCTCTTCACTGAAGCGTTCGCCTTCCTTGTTGTTCTCAAACGGAACAACCGAAGACAGGAACTTCTTTTCGCCTAATTTTTCAAGAGCTCTGCGCAGTTCCGGCTGAAATACGACCACAGCCGCGGTTGCCATAACCGCGACGGCATTCCTTGCAATAAAAAGAATCGTGTGCATCTGAAAAATCGTAGCAAACAGAATGAATGCAGCCAACACAAGAATTCCTTTTAACAGCATCCATGCTTTTGTATTTTTGATCCATACAATCACTTGATAGATAAGAAATGTCAGGATCAGGATCTCTAACACATCTGTAAAATGAATTTCCGGAAAATATATGCCCGATACATAGTTTTCCAGGATCTGTGATATCCTCTGCTCCATTCTGTCACCTCCTTTCTCACATGCCTGCAAGAATATTATCTTCTTTCCTTTTTAAGACTCTTTTCCAGAAGGATCTCGTCTACGTTCTCTTCCTTCCGAACTCTTGCTGATCTTTTGGAGTCTCCTGAGGAACTCCTGCTGCCCGATCCTTTTCTTTCGCTTCGCTCCCCGCGTTCACTCCGGCTTTTTCTCCTGTTTCTCACCGATTCTGTATCCATGATCTCAGTCTCATGATGTTCATTGATCTTCTTTACCGTCTTTCTCGGTTTCGCAACCTTCAGCTTCGGAACTGCTTTCACATAGTAATAGTAATCGTCATCCTCATACTGCAGGCTCTCGCTTTTTGTATAATCCACGGCAAAGAAAAACAACTCTAACACCAAACCTATGATTACTGCTGCAACACTTCCTATGATCAGTGAGCCATAAGAAGTATGTACGCCCAGTGCAAGATCGCCTGCCGTGTTCACTACTATATGAATGATCGCTCCTGCCGCAATTGCAATCTTCCATGCGTGATTCACAGATTGTCTGCGAACTGTATAGATCACAAGAAACGCGATCAAAAATGCTGCAATTGTGATCCACATCTCCTTATTCTGGAAAACCTGTTTTATATATGCCGGAATCTGTGAAAGCAATCCCGCAATTCCGGTATCCTCTATACCCGGAGCCGCTTTTTTTACATACTCCAACATGTAATACACGATGGTTCCACATATAACTGCCACCATGGCGACCGGTGTGGAAAGAAGAGCATATGCAAGCGGTATCGCGAATGGTATCCTGAGCACAAAAGCAACCGGTGTCAGCACTACGATCAAGGCCATCTTTGGGGTTAATCTGAAGTAGAAGATATACATGATCAGGAAAAGAATCGCCGTCCCGGCAAACATTCCCCATGAAACAGCATACATGTGGAGCAGGATCAGTCCTGTCGCAGCGAGTACTGTTATGATCGTCGGGAAGAACGTACAGATTATCGCCAATGCAAATGACACCAGCGGTGAAGCCGCCGCTTTCATAAAGCCCACATTACTGTTAATTAAGAAAAAAGTAACAAAAGCCAGAATAAACTGTATTCCCTTATCGATGATTCTGGAATACTGTGCGTATATTTCCTGTAATTTTTCTTTTATTACAAATACTCCGTCCATTTATCTGTTCTCCCTTTCATACCATCTAAGAAGTCTTGTTAAATCATGGTTATATTTTTTTACCCTCATTCTTGCATCTTTATGCTTCTGATTATATATATGACTGGATATAATACTGAAAATAACAACTGTACCGACATATCCTACAACAAAGATCATCATGATCATAAGCAGCAGGCTGTTGGACATGCTGTCCATCAACGCTTCCAGTCCGGACAGCACGATCAGAAACGCCACGCACACATATCCGACCGTCACCCATATGATCGAACTGAACACATGCACTCCTGCATAATCTTTTCTGTAATATTCACTGATTTTAAAATCTTCTTTGCCCTGTGTCTCTTCATACAACGCCAGTTTTGTCATTAACCTGACCTTACGCTCGTCTAACATAGTCCACCTCAAACCTGTATTACCCATAATTAAACATCATTCTCAGTATAACAAATATCAGTATCCTTGTCCAATACTTATCGTTAAATAGCAGACTTTTTCTGCCCCCGCCTCCTTTAACACTCTCGCCGCTTCATTCATCGTACTTCCCGTTGTGTAAATATCATCAATCAGAAGAACTGCTTTTCCTTTCAACAACGTCTTTTTTCTTACTGCGAAAGCTCCTCTGATATTCTTTCTCCTCTTTTGAGGATCAAGATTCTTCTGTGGGTCTGTATACTGTGTCCTTTCTAAAAATCCCCCGTCTACCGGAACGCC
>CAZNXL010000053.1:0-9673 GCA_964577075.1 uncultured Dorea sp.
AATTGATATTCCCATTGATCATATCCTGTACGGCCAGGGAACCGCTCTTATATGTCTTACATGTCGCCGGAAGTCCTTCAAATCCCCAGTCAGCATCACCTTCAACATAGAACTGGCCTGTTGTACCTGCCTGAACACCAATTGTATCTTTATCATTAAGCTCTCCAAGCTTTGCCGCCACTGCGTCTGCATCTTTGCAGTCATCGAAAGTTGTATCAGAAGCCGGAACGATCAGACGCTGTGAAGCTGCGTAATAAGAATCTGTAAAAGATACATATTCTGTCCTTTCCTCCGTAATTGTAAGTCCTGCCATTGCGATATCACATTTCTGCTGTCCTACAGAAAGACATACGGCATCAAATTCCATGTTCTGGATAACCAGCTCTTTGTTAAGCTTCTCTGCAAGTAAAGCTGCGATCTCCATATCGATCCCGTAATAGCTCTCGCCCTTTGTATATTCAAATGGCTCGAAGGCTGCGTTTGTAGCAACTACAAGCTGATCCTTGGACTCATCAAGCTTTGCTGATTCAACTGCTGCCGGTTCACCGCCACCGAAATATTTATCACAGATCTCATCTAAGGTTCCATCTTCCTTCATTGTATTAACGAATTCATTCACCTGCTCTAAGAGCTCCGGCTGGGTCTTATCCACACCAAATGCATACTCTTCTTCCGTAAGGTCAACATCGATTACTTTTGCCCCTTTTGCTTCGCTTTTAGCATCCTCGCTTTCCTTAGCATCTTCTTTTCCGCCGCAGGCCATTAATGACAACGCACATGCGGCAACTAATACTACACTCCATAATTTTTTCAGCTTCATAATACTTTCCTCCAACTTTAAATTCATTTTGCATAAATATGCATTTGTCTAGATATTTTATCATGTTTTTTCAAAAAAACAAGTGGCTATTTTCATATATTTTCACGAAAAAACCACCCTCGCATATGTATATTTACACAAAAACCATCTGGATCAGCGCTGTCACGACAATGAGCCCTCCAAGGACGATACGATAATATCCAAATGCCTTAAAATCATGTTTTTTAATATACCCCATGAGGAACTTGATCGCCAGAACAGATACTCCAAAAGATACGACACATCCTAACAGTAAAAGTCCCAGTTCTGCACCGGTAAAATGAAAACCGAACTTTAATAATTTAAGAAAGCTTGCACCAAACATAACCGGGATCGCCAGAAAGAATGTAAACTCTGCTGCCACTTCCCTTGAAACTCCGATGATCAGGGCCCCCACGATCGTCGCCCCCGACCGGGAGGTCCCCGGAATCATGGCAAGCATCTGGAAAAAGCCGATCCATAAAAGCATCTTAACAGAAAGCTCTGAGATTTTTGTCACGGAAGGGCGTTTCCCTTTATTCCGGTTCTCAATAATAATAAAAAGGACACCGTAAATGATCAGCATGACCGCAACTACCATCGGTTTATAAAAAAGCTTATCAATGATATCGTCAAACAGCACCCCGATCACTGCAGCCGGGACGGACGCGATCACTACCTTGATCCACATCTGCCATGTAAGGAGCTTCTGTTTCTGTGTTTTTTTCGGCGAAAAGGGGTTCAGCCTATGAAAATAGATAACCACAACCGCCATGATCGCGCCGAGCTGAATGACCACATTAAACATCTCCATAAACGCATCGCTCATGCCCGGCGACAGAATATCGCCTACCAGGATCAGATGCCCGGTACTGCTCACCGGAAGCCACTCTGTAATTCCTTCTACAATCCCAAGTATAATTACTTTTAATATATCCAGCATCTTAAGCCCCCCTCTTCTGATCTAATACATACTTTCTTATTACCTTTGCAACACCGTCTTCATCATTAGACGGAGCTATTATGTCGGCTGCTTTCAGAACCGTGTCTATGGCATTGGACATTGCAACACCTACTCCGGCGGTCTGGATCATCTTAAGGTCATTGGAACCATCCCCGAATGCCATAATCTCTTCCGGCTTAATTCCAAGCTGTCCGGCAAGCCAGATCAGAGTCACTCCTTTGTGGACGCCTCCGGCATTGACTTCAATATTATTGCTCATAGCTCCCGTCGCTTCCACCTCTCCGAGAGCCTCAATCCGCTTCCATGCCTCCGCCTTTTCTTCCTGCTTTGTAAAGATTCCCTGTATCTTATCTACCGCCCGGTTCTCTGTCTCAAATTTCTCTCGGATACTCTCAACCGGAAGTCTTGTCGTCGCAATATACTCCGCCATGGCGGGCGTCTCAAGATAAGTTCCGACTTTTTCTAAGGAATCGCTCTGAACATACCCCTGACCATCATAGTATACCTCTCGCAGTGTATCATAATCCTCAAAGATATCCAGGATTTTTCTTGCCTTTTCGACAGGTAAAAGTCTTTCATGGATGGTTCTGCCATCTTTTATAACTCTTGCTCCATTGGATGTGATCGCATAATGGATTCCTGCATAGTTTTTAAAAGCCTTTGGAAGACCGCTTAAGGGTCTCCCTGTTACCGGGAGAACAATAATTCCTCTCCTTATCGCCTCATCTATCATTTCTTTTGTATACTGTGTCAGCTTCTTTTCCGTGGTGAGCAAAGTACCGTCCAGATCAAAGCCGATCATTCTAATCTTATGATCCATATACCGATAATTCCTTTCCTCCTCTTGTAAATAAAAATACCCCGTCTGTAATACTGTCTGTACTTGTATCATAAAGCTGTTTTCCCTGCTCTAACATCTCTGATACGACTTTCTGCTGGCTGTGGGGAGCGAACAGGACAGTTTCCTTATTTGGCACCATAATAATAAGATCATCTTTTAATTTGTCCGCACACACCTGCCAGATATGCTTAAAACATACCGAACTCGCCTCATGGATCCCGTCCGCTACAATGACGTACGCACCATACCATGTATTTCCTATGACAAATTCTACGTCCCGAACAAGGTTTTCACATGCTGTATGATACATCTGAATGATATCCGTATCCGGAGAGATCATGTTGTCTGTCATGATCTCATAGCTGTCCTTCCCGCGCCTGATCGCGAACACGATCTTCATATCCCCCAAAAATTCTAATGCCGTCACATCTTCTGACAGGTGCTTGCCGTTCAATGCATGGCTGTCTGCCATCTCATTTTTGATCCAGGGATAAATATGGTCCTTGATTTTTTCGTAGCTGTAATGTTTTTCTTCATATTTTTTCATAATTATATGTACCCGTTTCTTAATTTATTTTTTATCTATTTTATCAGAGTTTGGCTTATAAAGCAATTTAATGTATTTTATATCGTACATTCTCTTTTCGGTCTGTCTGTCCATTGACTTTTTATGCGGCGCAATGCTATCATTTTTCCGGACTGTAATTTTACAGAAAACGTTTTTGGTATGAAAGGAGATTTTTATGGTAGTAAAAGTAGGTATTAATGGTTTTGGACGAATCGCCCGCGTCATCATGCGGATTCTTGAGGAACGGGATACCGATATTGAGGTATGCGGCATCAACCTCAGAAACGCGGACATTAAGCGTATGGCTTATCAGATGGAATATGATTCCGTATTTGGACGCTTTAAGGGGAAAGTACGCGCCACGGATCATGAACTCGTGGTTAATGGAAAGAAGATCAAAGTTTTCTCAGAATCCGATCCCGCCAAGATAGACTGGGCATCCTGCGAGGCAGAATATATCATTGAATCCACGGGAGTGTTCCGGACATTGGATGACTGTGCCAGGCATTTCGAAGGCGGCGCAAAAAAAGTTATCTTAACCGCTCCGGGGAAGGATGACGGCTTCCCGACATTTGTTATGGGAGTAAATAACCATACCTATGACCCGGGCATGAATATCGTGTCCAACGCGTCGTGTACCACCAATTGCCTCGCCCCATTAACAAAAGTTATCAACGATACTTTCGGGATCGACCGTGCATTCATGTCCACAATCCATGCCTCTACTTCCAAACAAAAGCCAGTAGATTCCAATGGAGGACGGGACTGGAGAACCGGGCGTTCCGTGTTTAACAATATTATTCCATCTTCAACTGGCGCTGCCAAAGCTGTCGGTCTGGTTATACCGGAGCTTCAGGGGAAGATGACGGGTATGAGCTTCCGCGTTCCGACAAATGATGTCTCTGTCGTAGATCTCACTGCGCAGTTAAGCCGCTCTGCAACTTATGAGGAGATCTGCGATGCGGTTGAAAATGCCAGTGAAACCTATATGAAAGGGATTATCGAATATAATACGGACGAACTTGTGTCTACAGACCTTCGCGGCAATTTCCAGACATGTATCTTTGATGAAAAGGCGGGGATCATGTTGGATGATACTTTTGTAAAACTGATCGCATGGTATGATAATGAATGGGGATATTCCAACCAGTGCATCAATCTGGTACAGTACATCGCCAGATGCGATTCTAAAAACATGACACGGAAAAATCCGGCTGCACCGGCATAGATTTCTTATTTATTTCTTATTTATTTCTTATCTATTCAATCAAAGGTTTGATTAATAGTACAGTTTCATGTATAATAAAGAAGCAGTTGTTAACAAAATGTTACAATTTATTTCTATTAAGATACAGATTGTGCTAAAAATATACCAGGAAGGATAAGTATCTATGAGTATCAAACACAAAGGTCTGGTCCGCGCAGGAATTGTTGCTGTCTGTGTTGCTTCTATTGGATGCACAAACACATATGTATATGCCGAGCCTGCTTCGGTCGAACTGGAACAGAAGACTTCCGGACTGCAAAATGAGCTCAACAGCCTCAATAGTCAGTTGGACATGCTTTTGGCGGATATGGATTCTATCACAAAAGAAGCTGAGGATATCGCTGCTTCTATGGCTGACACAGAAGCCCGCCTGGAAGAGGCTCAGGCAAAAGGAGAAAGACAATACGAAGATATGAAACTCCGTATTAAATACATGTATGAGGCCGGTAATACTTCATTTATCGAACTTCTTTCTACTGCGGAAGGAATGACAGATTTCCTGAATAAAGCCGACTTCATTCAGACAGTCAGCGAATATGACCGAAAGATGTTAGAAGAACTCCTTGCGACTCAGAATGAGATCGCCGAGGAAGGCGCGCGACTGAAAAAACAGCAGCAAACGTTAACTGCCAAACAGGACGAATTAGAAAATAAGCGGGAAGAGGTTGAACGTATGATCTCCTCTACTTCCAGTGATCTTAATAAATACAACGCACAGCTTGAGCGCGCCCGCGCGGCGGAAGCCCTTGCTGCAGAGCAGGCCGCTGCAGAACAGGCCGCACGGGAACAGGCAGCAGCAGAAGAAAAAGCCGTAAAAGAGGCGGAAAAAAAGAACTCTTCAGATGAAAGCTCAACGGATTCAGAAGAAGAAAACAATGCTTCTGTTTCTACGGAAGGCGCTAAACACTTAGGTTCATTTAAGATTACTCACTATTGCAACTGCTATTACTGCTGCGGCAAATGGGCAGGTGACAATACCGCTTCCGGGACAAGACCAACGGCAGGGCGCACGATTGCAGTTGATCCGGATGTTATTCCTCTCGGTTCAAAAGTGATCATCAATGGACATACCTATATCGCCGAGGATACCGGGAAAGCCATCAAAGGCAAAAAGATTGATATCTATGTAAGTAAGCATTCTACCGCACTGGCATACGGTACGTATTATGCGGATGTATATCTGGCGAATTAGAAAGTAACACAATTGAAAACTCTGACACGGGAAAGAGCAGGCACATGAAGTTCCTGCTCTTTCTCTCATATGTCGTTTCCCAGACGATTGATAGAATTATCTTCCGTTCGCCATATCCGCCAAATGGTCGCTGTGCAGCAGCATATGTGCCTTATGGCCGTTTGGCTCACCGAAGTAGTCCTCATACATAGTATTGATATCCGGATTCTCATGCGAATAACGGAATTTTGCATTCGCATCCAGATAATACAGATTCTTGCCGCGTTCAAATGCAAGCTCTTCTCCATCATGGATCGGCTGACCGCCGCCGCCTACGCATCCTCCCGGACAAGCCATAACCTCTACGAAGTCATACTGTACCTCGCCGCGCTCTATCTTCTCAAGAAGCGCTCTTGTATTTCCCAGTCCGCTGACAACCGCGGTTCTCACTGCTATATCATCGACATGGAACGTTGCTTCCTGAACACCATGGTTTTTATTGAATCCCTGAGCACGGACAGCTTTGAAAGCATCTGCCGGAGGATTCTCACCTTTAAGAAGAAAATATGCGCTTCTAAGCGCCGCTTCCATAACGCCTCCTGTCACACCGAAGATCACTCCCGCTCCGGTTCCTTCCTTCATCGGGCGGTCGCTCTCGATATCTACCAGTGTATCAGGGCTGATGTGTGCGGAACGAATCATCCGCACCAGTTCTCGCGTGGTGATAACCGCATCAATATCGTGTCCTGCATATTCTTCATAGAATAATTCCATCTCGCGCTCGCCCTTCTTAGCTACACACGGCATTACAGATACCGTATAGATCTGCTCCGGTTTTACGCCAAGCTTCTGGGCAAAATAGGTCTTCATAACTGCTCCGAACATCTGCTGCGGAGATTTCGCGGAAGATAAATATTTTACAAGGTGCGGGAACTGAGACTTAATAAAACGTACCCATCCCGGGCAACAGGATGTAAACATCGGACGATCCTTCAACTCGCCGGAGGTAAATCTCTGAATAAACTCTGTTCCTTCTTCCATGATCGTAAGGTCTGCCGAGAAACAGGTGTCAAATACATAATCCGCACCTATTCTCTTCAGAGAATCCAGAATCTTTCCCACCGTTGCCTCTTCCGGCTTAAGGCCAAGTTCCTCGCCCCATGCGGCACGTACCGCCGGAGCAACCTGCGTTACAACGATCTTATTCGGATCCGCAATCGCATCCCACACTTTTTCTGTATCATTCCGTTCGCGGAGCGCTCCCACCGGACAATGGGTAATACACTGTCCGCACAGTGAACAGTCGGCCTCCTCAATCTTTTTATGTCCGCCTACATTAACAGTTGTTCTGGAACCTGTGCCTTCTACATCCCAGATATGTAATCCCTGTACCTTATCACAGATCTGGATACAACGCATACATTTGATACATTTTGAAGAATCTCTGATCAACGGGAATTCCTTATTCCACGGCCGTCTTTCTATTTCCTTTTTAAACGGAATCTCAATAATATTCAGATCGTTAGCAATCTTTTGAAGCGAGCAATTTCCACTCCTGATACAGGTAACACATTCACAATTATGCTGTGAAAGAATCAGCTCCACATTAATCTTTCTGTGTTTTCTGACTTTTGGACTGTTCGTATAGATTACCATTCCTTCTTCTACTACATTATTGCAGGATGTGATCAGCTTTTCCTTTCCCTCTAATTCTACCACGCAGACACGACAGGCGGCGATCTCATTAATGCCTTTTAAATAACATAATTTGGGGATCGGAATTCCGTTAAGAGCGGCAGCGTCCATGATTGTGGTGTTTTCTTTTACTGATATTTGTTTTCCATCAATTGTAAGATTTACCATAATTTTTCTCTGCCTCCTTTAAATATCCCATATCCAAAGTGATCACAGCGCAGACATCTGTCTGCTTCCTGCTTAGCTTCCTTTTCTGTCATGCAGTTCTCACATCCATCCCAGTCAAGGACTCTCTCGCATGCTTCGCGCTCTGTAAGATTCACTCTGCCGCATGGTGTACGGTCGTCAATACGAGCCTCCGGGATCTCAACATCACAGGAAATCTCGTGACGGTATCCCAAATACTCATCAATATTAGCTGCCGCAACTTTTGCTGCTGCAATCGCCTTAATAACAGATGCCGGTCCGCTGGCGCAATCACCACCTGCGAATACGCCCGGGAGATTCTCGATGGAACCATTACTCTTTGTTACGATCTTGCCACGCTCTACCGGTATACCCGCATCCTCAAAATGCTTTGTCTCAATGTTCTGTCCGATAGCAACTACTAATACGTCGCACGGAATATATACATCCTCTTCTCCGGTCGGCCTGATACTTGCGCGTCCATCTTTAATAGCGCTTACCATCTGAGGAGTTACGTAGATCCCTTTGATATGGTTATTCTCATCTACATCTAATGATGCAGGGGCTTTCAGGGTCTGCACTTCTATACCTTCGGCAATTGCTCCTTCGATCTCTGACGGAAGAGCTGTCATATCCGCAACTCTTCTGCGATATACAACACTTACCTTCTTCGCTCCGAGACGCTTTGCTGTACGAACGGCATCCATAGTTACATTACCGCCTCCGATAACCGCAACCTCTTTGCCCGTAAGATCCATAATGATATTCTTTCCGACATTTCTAAGGAACTGTACTGCCGAATAAATTCCTTCTGCATCCTGTCCGTCCAGACCAAGCTTCTTATCTGTACTTGCACCGATCGTGATAAGCACTGCATCATACTCCTTCTGAAGCTGCTGGATCGTAATGTCCTGGCCAATCTTCAATCCGTGTTTCACTTCAACACCTGTCTTTAAGATTGCATTCACATCATCTTCCAGACGATCCTTCGGAAGACGATAATTCGGAATACCATACCGGAGCATTCCCCCAAGTTTAGGAAGCATCTCATATACCGTTGTCTGATGACCCATAAGCTGAAGATAGTATGCTGCACTAAGTCCTCCCGGACCTCCGCCCAGTACCGCAACTCTCTTACCCGTGCCCGGAGCGCATGCCGGAGGATCCACTTCTCCCGCAAAATCTGCAGCGGCTCTCTTAAGTCCGCGAATGTTCACGGAATCATCCATCATATTCCTGCGGCATCTTGCCTCACATGGATGCTCACAGATGAATCCACATGTTGTCGGGAACGGATTATCCTTACGGATCAGCTTGATAGCATCTGCGTATCTTCCCTCGCCGACTAATGCAATGTACCCCGGAATATCAACATGTGCCGGGCACAGCGCAACGCAAGGTACCGGCTGATTATAGGTACATGTACAGCGTCCGTTCCGGATATGTTCAATATAATCTTCACGATATCCGATCAGTCCTTTATATACCATGTTCGCCGCTTCATAACCGATCGCACAGTCCGCCGACTCCATAATCGAGAGCGCTGTCTTCTCCATGATATCTAACGTCTCCATAGTTGCCTTACCATCAAGAACATCCTTGATGAAGTTGTTCAGCTGTCCAAGCCCGATACGGCACGGTACACATTTTCCACATGTCTGTGCGTGACACAACTCTAAAAATGCGCGCGACATATCAACCGGGCATAATCCCGGAGGACTTGACTCAATTCTTCGCTCTAAGTCTTTATACAAGCCTTCCATTACGATGCGGGCTCTCTTAGGCGAGTCAAGCTCTAATCTGCTCATTCTTACCATCCCTTCTTTGCATTTTTCTTTCATGCAAATCTATATTTTTATTTAATGGATATATTATATCATTAAGATCAGATTTTGTAAGTATTTATTGGTAAAGTAGATAATTTAACGGAATTGTCACCTCTTTAACACAATTTCCCTGACAGAGAGGCCGTCTGGCGCCAATCTCTGACGATCAAAAAAACGCACCCTGATTTCTCAGAGTGCGTTCGCACAGTCACTGTCCTGTTTTATCATACAAGCTCGATCAGAACTTCCATTGCTGCGTCGCCTCCTGAGTTTTGAAGTGAATATTTGAAATAAATCCAGCAACCCCTTGTGGTTAC
>CAZNXL010000054.1:0-9570 GCA_964577075.1 uncultured Dorea sp.
GCGGCGATCTATATTATCATGGGACAGAACATCGGTACATGTGTCACTGCGATCCTGTCCAGTTTGGGTGCAAAAAAGAATGCCAAGACGGCCGCTCTTATGCATCTTTTATTCAATGTTATCGGTACGGTGATCTTTTGCGTGATGGCGATCGTGTACTTTGAACTTCTTCATCCGCAGGCAGGAATCATATTCCTTGACGCACTGGTAGGATTAGAACGTATTTCTGACCATGCGAGAAACATCGCGGAAGAGGTGTTAAAAGCTTAAAGAAAGCCCCTGGTGCAGGTGTCGTTGAGCCAGCTAAGGGCTTCGTTGAGCCCTTCCTGCGAAAAGAGGAACTCCTTCCAGACTTTATTTTCCTCAGGAGTTACCTCGAAACACCAGGGCTCCGGGTAGACGCAGACTTTGAGAATGTCCTCTGAAACAGTCAGGTAATAGCGCATTCCGGCATAAGAGCCGCTGTAGTTTTCTTTTTTTAAAAAATTTATCGATAGTCCGGGTGTGTAGATCATGGGGCGTCCTTTCTAATTGGTCTGATTGGTGTACCAAATTGTAAATTCTTAACTAATCTTAGCACAAAGCTTCCAAAGCCGCAATCTTAAGAAAAACTTTCGTTTTTTTTGTAAAAGTATTCTGTTTTCTATGATATTCTTATTATCAGATCAGCAGAGTAAAAAAGAGAGGATAAATACGCGAATTATGGGGCAGGTTATTAAAGTAAAAAATTTATACAAGCTTTATAAAGTCGGCGATGAGATTGTGCGGGCTCTGGATGGTGTGGACTTTGAGATCTTTAAAGGTGAGTTCTGTGCAGTCGTAGGGACCTCCGGTTCCGGAAAGTCAACGCTTCTCAATATGCTTGCAGGCCTTGAGAGACCCACGAAGGGTTCGATCGTGATCGGCGGGCGGCGGATCGAGAGCCTGAATGAGGAGGAGCTGGTTGCCTTCCGGCGAGATAATGTGGGGTTCATTTTCCAGTCATTCCATCTTATGGGGACGATGAATGCGCTGGAAAATATCGCTCTTCCGCTGACGTTCCGCGGAGAAGACAAAAAGGTCCGGTTAAAGAAAGCGGAACAGATGTTAGAGCTTGTAGGCTTAAAAAAGCATAGAAAGCATATGCCGAACCAGATGTCAGGAGGCCAGCAGCAGAGAGTTGGCATTGCCCGGGCGCTGGTGGTTAATCCAAAGATCATCTTTGCAGATGAGCCGACAGGAAATCTCGATTCCCATACATCTGAAGAGGTGATGCAGCTTATGCAGAGAGTGGTGCGGCAACAGAAAAAGACGTTGATTATGGTTACGCATGACGATCACCTGGCAGCTTATGCCGACCGGATTTTCCATATTAGTGATGGAAAGATCATAAAGATTGAGGAGAATGACAGGACAAGGGAGGATAACGACAATGAGTAAATGGAAAAGCTTTATCGGGGGAACGGCGGCAGTGTTTGCGGCAGTGATACTTGCAGCAACAGCAGGGAATATGTCCTCAGAGGCGTCAGACGGGACATCCTGGATAGAGGTCAAGGCGCCGGATAACAAGGTCCTTACATACGAGTATCAAAAGGCGAAGGATTTTGTTCTCCAGGTGACGAATCAGGGGACCGAAACCATTACAAACCTTGAGATAGGACCGGATCTTCAGGGAGATGATAATTCCAAATGGCCGTTTAAGACGGACTATCAGGAATATTCGAAGAAGATAGACGAATTACAGCCTGGTGAGAGCAAACAGGTGAAATTCTCATTTACAGAACGCGACGATATTCCCAGCGCCCGGTATACGATTCATTTTACATATACTTACGAGGCAGAAGATGGAAGCGAGGTTACAGGAAGCGCTTCTTTTTATGTAAATACAACCAGGAAGCCTGAGGAGGCTAAGCAGGCAACGAAACCGGAAAAAACAAAGAAAAACGAGGAAACAACAAAGGAGTCCGAAGCAGCAAATGATGCAAGCGCAGGTGGCTTCAGCAACGGCGGATCGGTCTATTCCGACAGCGGCAGTGACAGCGCAGATGGTTCTGTACCGCGGGTGATCGTAACAGGCTTCGATACGAATCCGGAGGAAGTCAGGGCAGGAAGTGACTTTACGTTAACGATACATTTAAAAAATACGTCTAAAAAATCGCAGGTAAGAAATATGCTGTTTGATCTTAACGCACCGGAAGAAGGAGCAGATGAACAGACGGTGGCTCCGGCGTTCCTGCCGTCCTCCGGGAGCAGCGCGATCTACCTGGAAGGAATGAAAGCAAACGGAACTGCTGATATTTTGATCAGGCTGAATGCAAAGTCAGATCTTTTGCAGAAGCCATACAGCGTAGAACTGAGTATGAAGTATGAGGATGCGAACTATAACGCCGTAGAAGCAGCTTCGAGCCTTTCTATTCCCGTAAAGCAGGATGCAAGGTTTGAATTCAGTGATTTTGAGATGAATCCTGAGAGCGTGGAAGTCGATAATGAGGCAAATGTTATGTGCAATCTTTACAATCTCGGAAGAATCAAGCTCTACAATGTAAGAGCGGTTTTTGAAGGAAATTCGATCGAGAAAGAAGAGGTGTTTATAGGCAACGTGGAGTCCGGCGCAACGGCAGCGATAGATGTGATGCTGAAAGGAACGCAGCCGACGGCAGGACCGGAGCCTGTAAAGATGACAATGAGCTATGAAAATGAAGAGGGGGAAGTGTCAACAGAGGAAAAAGAACTGATGCTGGAGGTAACCGAGGTTATGGAAGAGGATGTAGAGGCTGATCTTCCGATGGAGGGAGGATCTAAAGGTTCATTTCCGATCCTTCCGGTCATCATTGCGATTATCGCGGCTGCTGCAGTCGCAGCAACGGTCATTTTCCTCAGGAGGCGCAAAAAAAAGATGAGAATGGGTGAAGAGGAGGAATTTCTGTATGAACTGGATGGATCTTCTGAGGATGAGCAGCAGTAATCTGCGAAGAAGAAAGCTGCGTACTTTTCTTACAGTTCTCGGAGTTGTCATCGGTACGGCATCAATTGTAGTCATGGTCTCACTCGGGCTCGGCATGCAGCGGTCAATGTATAAAGAGATTGAAGAATATGGAGGATTGACGACAATAAGAGTATACGGTGCAAATGGTTCAGACAGTATGATGTACAGCTATGGGGACGAAGCGCAGGAAGAGTCAGAAGAATATGTAGACGACGCATGTCTGGATCAGCTTAAGAAGCTGGAACACGTGACAGGAGTGCAGCCGGCATATTCTATGGATGTCTTGCTTGTCAAGGGTTCTTATGAAGGATATGCGCAGCTTCTGGCAATGACTCCAAAAGGGCTGAAGGAAAGAAATATCAAACTGTCACAAGGGACACTTCCGAAAAACAACAGCGGACAGCTCGAGTTAATCTATGGCAACCAGGTCATTACAAACTTTACGGAAAAAGGAACAGGCTCATCCTACTGGGAAACAGGGGAGCTTCCGGATATTGACCTTGCAAAGGATTCTATGTTTTTGATCTTTGATCAGGATGCGTACTACGCTTCACAGGAGCAGTCCGGTTTTGGAATGGACGGAGATACTTCAGAGGACGGAAGTACCGGGGACAGCAAGCCAGCGCAAAAGCATGTTGTCCGCGCATGCGGGCTGGTGGCAGGCGGGTTAGATGACTATAGTGCGAACTGTTATTATGTCTTCTGTGATCTGGATACACTGAAAAAAGCGCTTCAGAAGGAATTCGCGGGCCGGACAATTCCGGGACAGCCGCAGACAAAAAACGGAAAGCCGATGAAAGAATTCTGCTATTCCTATGCGGAGCTTGAAGTGGATGACAAGGACAATGTAACGGCAGTTACGAATCAATTGAAGGAGATGGGATATAATGTAGAGACCAATATGGAGTACATGGAGAGCATGGAAAAACAGATGGCGATCATACAGGCGGTTCTGGGAGGAATCGGTGCAGTCTCTCTCTTTGTGGCGGCAATCGGAATAGCTAACACCATGATGATGTCTATTTATGAGAGGACAAAAGAGATCGGCGTTATGAAGGTGCTCGGATGCAGCCTTAAAAATATCCGTGGAATGTTTCTTATGGAAGCAGGATTTATCGGTATTTTCGGAGGAGTTATCGGGAATATTTTAAGTCTGCTCATGTCGCTTGTCATCAATTTCTTTGCCGGAAAGGCGCAGATACTGGAGGGAGAGAACATTTCCTATATTCCGTTGTGGCTTATGCCGGCTTCTATAGGGTTTGCAATGCTGGTAGGAATTGCAGCCGGATATTTCCCGGCAAAACGGGCAATGAAGTTAAGTCCGCTGGAAGCGATCAGAAATAGTTAGATAAATGTGATATAAACGGGGTGGCATATCACCCCGTTTTTACTCTTCTATGACATGGATCTCCAGATAATCGAAGTCTATGGGATCTACGAAATTATCCTGATAGAATCGCGCCTTGTCATGCCGCTTAAATTCTTCAATCGTGGAAGCAAGCCAGATTGGCTTGCTTAAGTCAAATTCATAGCAGATGGCCTCTAAGGCATTAAATATTTTATGTGTCCTTGTGTCATCAGAGTCATCGCATATGACAGTATCTCTCAACATGCGATTATCTTTAAATTCTTTTCCCCATAAACGGAACATTGTAGTATGTCACCTCGCTTGTGTAGTCCTGTGAACATAGTATATCCATTTCTTTCGGATATGTCCAGTATTCATTTGCCGGAAGCTCTTGATTAAAGAACGATGATGTGATAAAATGCAACAAGTGACAAGACATTAGACAAAACACTTGTCAAAACACTAAATAACAAAAATATGAGGAGCAGGAAATGGAAAATTTAAAAAAGGCACTGGATAAGATTTTTATTGAAGGTCTGAGCGCTATGGCGCAGGGATTATTTGCGACATTGATCATAGGAACGATTATTTCGCAGATTGGGACTTTACTTGGAGGTACGGTTGGTGATATGATCTTTGTGATCGGAAAAGTTGCAGCGTCCCTTACGGGAGCGGGTATCGGAGCAGCGGTTGCATATCGCTTCAGGGGAAGTGCGCTGGTGGTTGTATCTGCGGCAGCTGCGGGAATGATCGGCGCATTTGCAAGTAAGCTTCTTACAGGTGCAGTGCTTGTAGACGGGGCTATGGTCTATGCAGGACCGGGTGAGCCGCTCGGAGCATTTATTGCTGCTTATGTAGGAATATTTTTCGGGCATCTTGTGTCAGGAAAGACAAAAATAGATATCCTGGTGACACCGTTAGTTTCTATTGGTACGGGAGCCTTTGTTGGACTGATCCTGGGTCCTCCGATCTCAGGATTTATGGCCTGGCTCGGATCCATGGTTAACTGGGGAACGGAGCAGCAGCCGCTTCTCATGGGAATCGTAGTATCTGTACTTATGGGTATGATATTGACACTGCCGATCAGCTCTGCGGCGCTTGGTATTATCCTCAATCTGTCTGGATTGGCAGCAGGCGCGGCGACAGTGGGATGCTGCTGTAATATGGTTGGATTCGCGGTGGCAAGCTACCGTGAGAATAAAATAGGAGGGTTATTGGCTCAGGGGATCGGCACCTCGATGCTTCAAGTGCCGAATATAGTCAGGAAGCCGGTTATCTGGCTCCCGGCGATCCTGTCCAGCGCAATCCTGGGACCGGTAGGAACGGTGATCCTGCACATGAAAAGCAATGCAACAGGTTCCGGCATGGGAACTGCAGGACTGGTAGGACAGCTCATGACATGGCAGACGATGACCCAGACTGAACCGGCAGCCATGGTTTTGATCAAAATATTAGTGATCCAGGTTATCCTTCCTGCCATTGTAACTTTGGGAATCTCAGAGTTTATGCGCAAGAAAGGCTGGATCAGATTCGGGGATATGAAACTCGAAATGTAGATCAGTGATCAGCAGAGGTCTTATAACAGGGAGGACGATCGTTATGAAAGGAACAGGCAGGATACATGTATATTACGGACACGGCAAGGGAAAGACAACTGCGGCGATAGGACAGGTCGTACGCGCTGCGGGGAGCGGACTTCAGGTGCTGGTGTTCCAGTTTTTAAAGAACAATTCTTCCGGTGAGCGCGTAATACTGGAAAATATCCCCAATGTTACATGCCTGCCGGGACGGGACAGGGTGAAGTTCTATAGTCAGATGAATGGTCCGGAACGTGTGGAATTAAAAAGATATAATTCAAAAGCATTGGACGAGATTGTCAAATTTTGCGGTCCTTTTGACGTTCTTCTCTTAGATGAGGTTCTCTGCGCGGTACAGTTGGATGTGCTGAGCGAAGACAAATTACTAAGCTTTTTACAACATAAGCCAAGAGGCCTGGAAATCATTTTGACAGGTCATGAAGTATCCGAAAAGGTACTGAAAGTTGCCAGTTACGCAACTGAGATGAACAAGGTGAAACACCCATTTGACGAGGGTTTGACGGCAAGAGAGGGTATCGAATATTGAAAAGAGACTAATTGTTATATGTTTCTTAAATATACATAAAAAGGGCACATAACTTCTGGTTCTATGGTATAATATCTGTATGTACGGCGTGACTCTTCGAAAGAGAGGAGAGATAAGTTGGAAAATGCAATTAAGAATTATGAAGATGTGGATAGCTGGACGACAATCATGTTTCTCTATAATGCGGCGCTGAAGGAAGTTGGCACTAAGCTTGAGATATTGAACGATGAATTTCAGCATGTACATAAGTATAACCCTATTGAACACATCAAGACGCGGGTAAAGACACCGGAAAGTATTGTAAAAAAGCTGAGGCGTTATGGCTATGAGACCTCTATTGAGAACATGGTAAAGTACATTAATGATATT
Source organism: uncultured Dorea sp. (assembly GCA_964577075.1). Lineage (GTDB taxonomy): Bacteria > Bacillota > Clostridia > Lachnospirales > Lachnospiraceae > MD308. The sequence goes on from CAZNXL010000054.1 coordinate 6,807, forward strand.
GCCGGTGTAAGGCTGATCTGTTCATTTTCTTCAGATATTTACAGACTGGCGGAGATGATCGGCAACCAAAGCGATCTAAAAGTACTTTCGATTAAGGATTACATCAAGAATCCAAAGGAAAGCGGATATAAAAGTTATCATATGCTTGTATCAGTTCCGATTTTTTTGTCGGATAGCGTTGTAGATACGAAGGTGGAGATACAGATTCGGACTATTGCCATGGATTTCTGGGCAAGTCTTGAACATAAGATATATTACAAGTTTGAAGGTAATGCGCCGGAGTATATCAGCAGAGATCTTCGGGAGTGTGCAGAGATGGTATCGACATTGGATGAAAAGATGCTTATGCTGAACGAAGCGATCCTGCAATGCCTGAAGGAACAGGAAGAGTCAAAGAAGCGTACACGGAGCGGGCAGGGTATACCGGTGACGGAACAAAAGATGGCAGAAGACCTGAGTTAGACTCAGGTCTTTTTCCCGGATGGAACATAATATGGCGGAGGTATAGGAAGACGGAACATGAGATACGGCAATATATACAGAGGAAAGTTTATCGATCGACCGAACAGATTCATTGCATATGTAGATATTGACGGCCGGACGGAGACAGTACACGTGAAAAATACAGGGCGCTGCCGGGAACTTCTGAGAGAAGGGGCGATTGTCTATGTGCAGGACAGTCCCGGCCCTGAGAGGAAGACAAGGTGGGATCTGATCGCTGCAGAGAAAGACGGGAGGATTATCAATATGGATTCTCAAGCGCCCAATAAGGTGGTGAAAGACTGGATCGAGAGCGGGAATCTTATTGAGGATGTTACTTATATCAGGCCGGAATACACCTACGGGAACTCCCGGTTTGACTTATATATTGAGACAGAAGGTAAAAAAGTTTTAATGGAAGTAAAGGGTGTGACACTGGAGGAAGAAGGCGTCGCGCGCTTCCCGGACGCACCCAGTGAGCGGGCAGTCAAGCATGTCAAAGAGCTGATCTCGGCCGTGAAAGAAGGATATGAAGCATATATATTCTTTGTCATACAGATGAAAGGAGTTAAGTATTTCACACCGAATACAGATATGCATCCGGCATTTGCAGAGACGCTTAAGGAAGCGGGGAAAAAAGGAGTACGGATAGTTGCTTATGACTGCATGGTGTCAGATGACAGCATTGAGATTGATAAGGAAGTTCCGGCAGTTCTTGAGAATCCTGTACTCTGTGAGATCGCAGAGCCGTTAGTTTCATGGTATCGCGTGCATAAGCGTGATCTTCCGTGGAGAAAAGATCCGGATCCTTACAGGGTGTGGGTATCTGAGATCATGCTCCAGCAGACGAGAGTGGAGGCAGTGCGCCCTTATTATGCGAGATTTCTCAGGGAATTTCCCACCGTCAGGGATCTGGCGGAAGCGGGAGAAGATCATCTGTTAAAGCTGTGGGAAGGACTTGGGTATTATAATCGCGTCCGCAACATGCAGAAGGCAGCGCAGCAGATCATGATAGATTATAACGGGCAATTCCCGGTATCCTATGAAAAGATACGCGCCTTAAAAGGAATCGGGAATTATACGGCTGGCGCAATCTGTTCATTCGCCTATGGGATGGCGAAACCGGCGGTTGACGGAAACGTTCTCAGAGTGATCACAAGACTGACTGCAGATGATTCGGATATTACGAAGCAGAGTACAAGAAACAGGATGGAACAGATGCTGGAAAAAGTAATTCCGGGAGAAGCCCCGGGTGATTTTAACCAGGGGCTGATAGAGTTGGGCGCGATCGTGTGTGTCCCGAATGGACAGCCGAAATGTACGGAATGTCCACTGTCTGTTATGTGTAAGGCACATATATGCGGCGAGACAGATAAATATCCGGTAAGGGCCAGGGCGAAGGCGAGACGCGCTGAAGAAAGGACGGTACTGGTATTCCGGGACGGCGAACGTCTGGCGATCAATAAGCGTGAGGAAAAAGGTCTGTTGGCGGGGCTCTACGAGTTGCCTAACGTGAAAGGGCGCTTAAGTATTGAAGACGTAACAAAATACAGTAAAAGTATCGGGCTTATGCCGATTAAAGTTAAAAAGCTTCCGGAGGCAAAGCATATATTCAGTCATGTGGAGTGGCATATGACAGGGTATGAGATAAAAGTAGATGAACTGGAAAAGACGAATGAGAAGAATTTTCTCTTTATCCATCCGGAGGAAATCGATAAGAGGTATCCGGTCCCTTCAGCATTTGAAAAATATATGCTGCCGTAGGACCAAAGAAAATGGCCGGCTTACAGCCGGCCACCATTTTCTCTCATGAATTTGTATTCCGCTACAGAACGGTCAAAGCCCTCAATGTGGGTATAGAACCATTGTACAACGTTCTCCTCCACTTTTTTTACAAAAGCAGGAGAAGGTCCTTCCTCTTCCTGAAGCATCTCTTCCAGTTCGCCGATGGTCTGCTTGAATGCCTCGTGCTGCGCTTTGTGCTTGTCATAGCCTGGATAATCAATCTCTCTTTGCAGTCCCTCTTCCGCATTAAAATGGAAGTTTGTGTAATCAGCCAGGAAATCTAAAGTGTTGACAGCAACTGCTTTTGCATTGCTCTCTTCACAGCAGATCAACAGCTTGTTGATCCGGTCGATCAACTCTTTGTGCTGTGAATCAATCAATTCATTCCCTGTAATTAAATTCTCACTGAATTCAGCTCTCATAATTCATCCCTCCTCGTATATTTTGGTAGTGTCAAATCTACTACCCATTTTTAGTTCCAAAACCTTGATTTTAAGGG
>CAZNXL010000055.1:0-9532 GCA_964577075.1 uncultured Dorea sp.
AAGAAATACTGCAAAAATCCGTGATGCTTGAGTTTCCGGCATAACTATGATAGAATATAAATCGCAATCATTTGCAGTACGTAAAAGGAGACAATACAATGGCATTTGTAATTGAAAAGAAATTAAAGAATGTTATGACATTTTACTATCTTATGAAGCTTGACAGGAAAATACCGACTGACCGCAGATTCATCCGCAAGCGTCAGGGTAAAAAAGTACACGAATTAATGAAATGTGCTTACAATATCCCTTTTTACCGCAAAGGTTTGATGAGAACCACCTGACGCCGGATGATTTTCACACTGCGGAGGACCTTGTTAAATTCCCCATCACAACCAGAGCGGACCTTCGGCTCTGGATGCAGGAGGAATATGATGATCACCCCGGGATGCATGATCGCTGGACAGTTTTAAGCACAAGCGGTTCTTCCGGTGTTCCTCTTAAATTCATCCAGACGCAGAGGGAATCCGCCTGTGTGGATGCTAACTGGATCCGCGTACTGATGTATGCAGGATATCATCCTCTGCGCGGCAAGCTTTTCTCTTTCGTGACCAGTCATAAGAAGATCGACCCGAAAAAGGGAGACTCCATCATCCAGAAATTCGGTCTCATGCGCCGCAGAGTTGTATCAGAAGACAATTGTGTCGGTGACGGGATCCGCGATATCATTCATGAACTCAACGAATATAAGCCGGACGTTCTGTGCTTCCGCAGAAACTGCCTTGTGCGCATGGCTCTCTATGCAAAGCGTCATAATCTCAAGATCTACAAGCCAAAACTCTATACGCCTGTCAGCGAGATGGTGGACGATATGACGAGAAAGATCCTGACAGAAGCTTTCGGCGACGGTCTCTTCGACGCATACGGAAGTTCCGAGACAGGGAGCTGCGCAGTGCAGCTCCCGGGAGAAGAGCTTTACTATATCAACAGCGACACACATGTTATAAATATTTACGATGACAATAACCAGCTTACAGATGACGGACGGGTAATTGTAACGACTCTCTTTAAAAAAGATTTCCCTTTCATAAATTACGAGATCGGTGACAAAGCTGCTTCCGTAACGCTGGACGGTGTGCGCTATATCAAATCCATCCAGGGAAGAGTCAACGACCTTGTAAGACATGAGCATAGCGCTGAGACTTCTGCTTTGTACTTGATGAAGATCCCGAACGGTATCGTAGGTATCGCACAGTTCCGCTTCATCCAGGAATCTTATCACGATATGAGGATCCAGCTTGTAAAAGATCCGAACAATGACGCTCACACAAAAGAAGAGATCGAGGCATTCTTCCACAAGAAGATGGATGAACTCTTCGGAGATGAATTCGCGCTTCACTTTGATTGGCTGGATGTCATCCCGCCTGATAAAAATGGTAAGATGCGCTGTTTCGCATGTGAAATAAAAGATGAAAAATAAAGGGGACATTTTATGGTTAAAAATATTGGTATCATTGGAGCCGGTTCCGTAGGGAGCGCACTGATCTCCTACCTGTATCCGGCGTATGGAGACAACTTTTATCTGCTCGCAACCGGAGACCGGGCGGAACGTATGCGAAAGAACGGGCTATGTGTGAATGACCACACACTACTGCCTCAGGTATACTCCGATGCATCTCAGAATATTGAACTTGATCTGTTGATCATCGCTGTAAAAAGCTACAGCCTTGATTCCGTTATCACAGATATCCGCCCTCTTCTCAGCGAGAAGACGATCATCCTGCCTCTTTTAAACGGCATCACTGCAACTGATCGCCTTAAGGAGGCCTTTCCTGGTAACCGCATCCTGTACGGCGTTATGCTTCGTACGGACGCACACAGAACCGGACACAAAGTTTACTTCACGACTTCCGGAGAAATTCAGCTCGGGTATGCATATAATAACCCCATACTCCCGGAAATCTCGGAGATCCACACTTGCCTGATAAATGCCGGGATCAATGCAAAGATCTATGAAGACATGAAACGCATCCAGTGGAGAAAATGGATGCTCAATACCGGCGCAGGACAGGCTGCCGTTGAGATCGGTGTGGAATGCGGATACTTCGAACAGGTCGAGGAAATTATCGAGATCATGCGTCAATGCATGGACGAGATATTAGAACTGGCAAAAGCTGAAAATGTCAATATTACGATACAGGACAGAGACGAGATCATCGAGCTTTTAAAGGGCTATCCGGCACACAAGAAGATGTCCATGCTCCAGGACGTAGAAGCCGGCCGCCCGATTGAGATTGAAGAATATGCCGGTACAGTTATCCGCCTTGGAGAGAAGCACGGCATTCCAACCCCGGCAAACCGATTTATCTATCTGTCGATCGCCGCAAAGAAAAAAGTAGCTGAATTAAAGAAGCATATATAATGTAAAGATTAAAAAAGCCACAATCCCGGCAACGTCTCTGCCAATGATTGTGGTTTTTTTAATTCTATACTCAATTAATGAGAAACTACTGTCGTTCCCTTGGGACACTTTTTATAGATAAAGTTGATATCTGCATCATACAGACGGACACAACCCTTTGATCTCGGTTTACCTATCGTTGCATCTGCATATCCGCCTTTATAATTCTTAATTCTTGAATGGAAGGAATTCTGGGACTTAAAATGAACAATCGGTTTCTCATATGTTGATTTGTAGAACCATCCCTTTTCTTTATAGGTAATTTTAAAGGTTCCCTTTGGCGTAGGATGTAAGTGTGTACCTGTTGCGCAGCGGCAGTTACGGATCATTTTCCAATTTCCTTTTTTACCCTGGAAAATGATCACCCTCTGAGTATATGCGCTGATCCAGATCAGATATTTTGAGGAACTCTTATATCCTTTCTTGTTAACGAAATCTTCTTTTACCTTTGTAGAATAATCCTTTGTTGTCCAAATGCTTGCTGTAAATGTGAGTCTGTCCTTTGACAGCCAATATGTCTTTCCATTAGACAGCTTAATCTGATAACGACCCTTTCCATAATCAATCGTTGTAACCCGCGTGCCTTTGCTCAGATACTTGACTCTTTTCTTCCCGCTCTTAGAGGTAAAAAGAGGAGCTCTGGACTTAACAATTGCCTTATATCCGATCGTACGTACCTTCGTCCCCGGTGTCTTCTTCACACTGACAGATACAGTATCAGACTGCGCTCCGATCCCGCCGTCATTCATCGCTGCTACACGATACTTATAGGTCTTTCCGGAAGACAACTTTGAATCTGTATATGTAAGCTTTGTAACATTCTTCTTCACAACATCCCAGGTCTTCTTGGAAGAATTATATCTATAAATTACATAGGAAGCAGCTCGTGTTGCCTTAGACCATGTGAGGATTGCGCACTTCTCACCATCAATCGCCGTAAGGCCTGTTACCTTCGCCGGCGCCTTGCTCTTAGGGGTAGCTTCGATCGTTCCTGTCGGCGAAGTATAGGTATAGGTAAGGTTACCCTGCGTATATTCGCAAACAGCTGTCACGGTAAAGCTGTACTTTGTTCCATTCGTCAATCCGCTTGCGGTATAAGATGTTCCACTTACCGTCACATCTTTCCCTGCATAAGACACCTTATACTTTCCTGCGCCTGCGACCGCGCCCCAGGAAAGACTGACTGTCGTATCTCCTGCTGTTGCCGTCATATCAGATGGCGCTGCCAGCAGAACAGCCGGAATTTTAGCTTCTTCTAAAGTATCTCCGCTACTACTTTCGGCGATTAAGGAAACAGTATACTTCTCGCCCGGCGTTGCAGGAAATGTCGCTGTTTTTTTCTGATCATCTCTATCTACTGAAACATCGTTGGAAGAAGAATTCTTTACAGTAACTTCATATGTAGCAGCATCCGTCACGGTCCATTTTGACCAGTCAACTACTAATTGAGTATTACCAGCATTCGGCTTTACTGTAATAGTCTCAGCAGTTACCGTCTGTGTACTGATCTCCTGTCCATCTTCTGACAGCGCTGCAGCCTCGTCAGAAGCCGGAAGGCTGCTGTCTTCGCTTAACCCATCACTCTCGTTATCTGTAGTATCAGTCGCGCTCTCATCCTGACCGTCATCATTAGAGTTCACATCTTCGTCAGTAATCACTGTATCCTGACCGTCATTCTTAGACTCAGTACTCTTTTCATCGTCAACCGTCTCGCTGTCTGTTACGCTTCCTTTTCCTGTGCTATTCTCAGCTTCTGTCACGTCGCTGTTCTGGCTGTTAACGTCTGCTGCCAGCGCTTCAAAGCCAGCGAAATTAATGAGCAGCGTCATGCTCAAAGCAACACACAGAACTCTAGATATTTTTTTCATATGCACTTCCCCTTTTTTATGTTACCCATCGAGTCTCTACTATATTAACAAAGTATGCCTGCAGTGTCAATCATTCCAATTATTAAGTTTTGTTAATTTTAGTGACAGCCCTTTTGTCTGCATTTGTATCTTGCTGTAGGATCTGTCGGATCCCACTTATGCCACTTCGGTAATTTTGCCGCTTTCGGTTTGCCCAACGGTCCGGATTTTGAACTGTTGTATATAATGACTTTCGTCCCTAATCTGCAATTGTCATAGATCCATTTCGCGTCCCCCGCTCTTAAACGTATACAACCATGAGAAGCTGTCCTGCCAAGTTTATTATAATTGGAAACGCTCAATGACGTATTCTTTGTCTTGCCATACATCACAGAGTGGAATAAATATCCCTGTTTAATACGTGTACACCACTGTCCGTAACAATTGCCGTTCAATGCATGCCACCTGTACTTTGCAGGCGTTCTCGCAGTAGTGATCGGCGTTGCGCGTCCCGCCGAGCAGGGAAATGCTTTTACCGGAATAATATATCCCTTCTTACCGTCTTTGGCATATACTGTCACGCAGTTCTTTTTCTTATTCACTTTGATGACATAGGAAGACTGCTTACCGATAATGCTGCTTACATCCTTTACTAACTTCCCGTTTTTATCATAGTACAATTTATAACCGTTTACATATCGCCATCCGCCGCCTGTGTTTTGTACTGATTTGGCCAGTCCTTTCGCCGCCGATGTATACCCATGATATTTTTTCTTATTAATCTGGCGATATGCCTTTACCTTATAATATCCATAGGAGTACTTCTCATCTGAGTAGGAAACTGTTGATTTTTTCTTAATCGTAGCGATCTTCTTATATTTTCCATTTTCAGAAGCGGCCCGGTATACGACATATCCACTTGCCCCGCCGACCTTTTTCCATTTGATCTTTACAGCGGTCTCCGTTTTCCTGACTGTTGTGATCTGTGGCGCCGAAAGTTTTTTCTTCTGTCCCTTTACCGGTGACCAGTCTCCATAAACTGTTTCGCCATTCACAGAACAATACGCGCGTATTTTATAATAATATGTACTGTTAAATTTTGTACTGCTGTCCGCATACGATACCGAGGTTCCGGATGTAATAGTCTTTATAACTTTATATCCGGTTGTTTTGGAAGTACTTCGACAAATCTGATACCCTGAGGCGCCTGAAACCGCGCTCCACCCCAAAGTAATCTTTGAATATGACGAAGCGCTGGTAAGTGTTGTCCCTCCAGGAGTAATGGGGCTTTCACTGATATCGCTCACCTGCTCCTTTGCGTCGAGCTCCTTTGAAGTATTCTCTTCGTGTTCGATAATCTCAAATTCCTTTACCAGAGTCCCTTCATATCCCTTTTCGTCCTCACAGATACCTTTCACCACGATTTCGGGTTGTTTCTCCGCGCTCGAAGAAACATCTATGTTATTCTTATATTCGACGGTATAGTCAGTATCCTTCTCCAGTCCAGCCTTCTTTTCCACATCATCTTCATCTCTGTAGACAATCTCAAATTCCGGCTGTATCTCTTTTCCCGTATAATAGTAGCTGCTTCCTCCCGACAGGCGAATATAATACCCTTCTTCTTCCATGTCGATCACAGTATCTTCCTTCTGAATGTTCTGATCAGAATTCTGCTCAGACAATACATCCCCGCCGTCTGTTCCGTCTTTCTCCGCCGCAAATACACTCACAGGCGATGTAGCTATGAGCGCACCTGCCAACAAGAATCCTATTCCTCTTTTCCCCATCAATGTCATGACGAATGTTCCCTTTCACTAATGATTCGTATAGGTAAAATGCATATAATCCTTTGATGATTTCCAATTGCCTCCCCAGTAGAAGCCATGCTTTTTCCAGATTGCCACTACCTCCGGAGTGACCGAATAAGGATCAACACCCGGACGGTATTTTCCATCGGTAACTCCGATCATCGGATTAGAATCCCAGTTCAGATCTACTACGCAGCCGTAGCTGTGGTGAGAACGACTTTTTCCGGAAGCCATGCTCCGCCAGTTATATGTGTCGGTATCTTCTGCGCGTACCGGAAAACCGATCGCATACATATCCAAAAAGGCTCCCGTAAATTCCTTCGCCAGGCTCTTATGGACACGAAGCTGCAACGTACTTGGAACCCCATTCACATCTTTGATGGGCACCGTGATCGTAACCAGATATTTCTCCATCTGTGCCTTGGTAGTCGGAACGCCATATGGAAACAGGAATGCCAGCCTCTTCCCTTCACTCACGGTTTCCTTTTTGATCGTTGAAAATGCCCCATAACATATTTTGGAGCCGGATTTACGATATGCGCGGACTTTGAAATAGTATTTCACACCGGCCTGCAGTTTCTTTACTGTATAAGAAGTCCTGCTTCCTCCTTTGATCTTCCCGGCATAAGTATAGGCGCCGTTTTTTGTCTCACATTTATAGATCTCATAACCCTGAGCTCCGGTTGTTTTTTTCCACGAAACCTTTGCAGAACTTCCGGTCACACATTGTGCTGATTTAATCGCTGTTTTTGACAATTTTCTTTTAGAACTGACAACCGCTGACCAGGGACTGTATACCTTTTTTGTTTTTGTCTTTCCTTTTACTTTTACTTTCACTTTCTGATAAGAACGCACTTTATAATAATATGTCTTGTTGAACTTTGCCTTTGTATCAGTATAGCTTTTTTTCGAGCCGGATGTATAAGTCTTTATCTTTTTGAAACCGGATGTCGGAGAGGTACTCCGGTAAACCTGATAACCACTGGCTTTTTTCACTTTCCCCCATGTCAGCCTGATCCTTGAATAATTAGAGGAAATTTTTACAGAGGGAGCTGCGATTTTAATAGTAAATGACGCACTTCTTGTCCCTCTAAAATTGCCGATGCCTGTCACGGTGAGAGTCGCTGTTCCCATGTTTTTATTATTGGAATATGTAACTTTATAATCTTTTCCTGTGACCAGCGACTGCCCATGATAAGTCAGAATCACCTCCGGTTTCACCTGTTTGCCAGTATATCCCGCCACTTTTGGCGCCTGCATCTCACAGCTTGCAATATCTGCCGGAATGATGGAAAACTCAACTTCTTTTTTTCCCGTGTAAGTATCCTTCGAAGCTTCCTCTGAACTTCCTTCTGAGGACTCTTCGCCATCTTTTCCTGTTAAAATGATCTTCGCTGTCCCGGCATTGACATTATTCTCGTATCCTACGTCATAATTTCCCATATCCAGAACGGTATCTTTGTCCGCATCAGCGTCATGATATATCACTTCTACTTCCGGCTGTATCTCCGCACCTGTATAAGTATACTCTGTCTGATCATTTTTAATTCGCACTTTTATATACTCAGACTTTAAATCATAGTGTGTATAAGACTGTGTTTCCTGAACGTCGAAGAGTTCTCCCTGAACGTCAACATCACTGTCATCGCCGTCATCCTCGATAGGACTATCCGTCTCTCCCTGTTCTGTCTGTTGTTCTTCTCCCGCCGGAGGCTGGTCGTCCTGTAACGACTCCTCATCCGCCTCTTGCCCGGTAATATCTGCCGCAGACACCGGCACAGATGTAAGAACCAGAAGGATACTCATGAGAAGGAAGCCCAGGCTTTTCTTTTTCATCTGCGTTACAACATCCTTTCTGTGTCTTATTTGTGATCCCTTTTCAGCAGGATCTGGTCGATTGCTTTATCCGTTGCATGTCCATCATAATCAGAAAAATTATCTTCCACAAACTGATAAACCTTCTCAATCTCATAGTCCTTATTCTTAAGTGCATTCATCAGTTCTGCAAACGTATCGCATACTTTACCCGGAGCACATTCCTTAACACTTCTGTGAACACCTCTTGACAATTCATAGAGCTCTCTGTCCGGAGTGTAGAACAGAATTGGCTTCTTCATCAGGGAATACTCGAAATAATTTGATGAATAATCCGTAATCAGTATATCAGTCACATAATACAGGTCGTTTATATTCGGATAAGTCGCAAAATCAATGATCCTATCCTGATATTTCTCCGGTATCTCGATCGGATCATCTACAAACGGATGCATCTTAACAAGGAAGAGATACTCATCCCCGCAGAAATCATAAATCTCTTTGAGATTCAGCCACTCATAGTTATAATGAGCGCTCTTCTGTCCGCCTCCGCGGAATGTCGGGGCAAACAAGATGATCTTTTTCTCCTTCATCTCAGGATATTCCTGATAGAAGTTTCTGCGGAATGCCTCGATCGTATTCTCCTCTAAGAATCCGTCTAATCTCGGCATACCTACCGGAAGGAATGCTTCTTCTTCAATTCCAAATACTTCCGCATACACTTTTACAAGTTCTTCGGATCCAACTAATACATAATCATATTTTTTATGGCAGGAACCGGACGGGAACGGCGTCCCCCTCTTTCCAAAACGGCTGTAGCCTACTGATTTAAACCCAACGCCGGCATGCCATACCTGGATCAGCCTGGTATTTTTCCTGAGATTCAGGAAACCGAATACCGGAACATAATCATCTACGAAGATATAATCCTGCTGCGAAATCCTGAAGATCAGCTTCGCCCAGCTAAAGGCGCTCATGTGAGTTCCTACCGCTTTGCGGAAAGAGTAACTGATCTTGTATTTCTTGTCCAGTCCTCTCTCTTTCAATCTCGTGTCGATAAACTTAAGATTTCCCCACAGATAATCCCTGGTCTCACTCATTAGTAAAATATTCTTCCCCCGCTTCGGGAACACATGAGACCAGAATAGATAAAACGTCCTCATAAGGATAATCGCAGTATACATGTATGTTCGTTTAAACTTACCTGTTACAGTTAACGCTTCCTGAATATACCGCCGCGTCTTCCAATGATCATTTTTTATCATAAAGTAAGTATTAATATAAAACCACAGATACTTCTCCTGCTCTAACAAATAACTGAATGATACATTATATGCGTACTTACCTCCTCCATAGCGGAAAATACGCGAATAATTGTCCAGATGATATCCGAGTTCATGAGAAGTATAACAGACAAAATCACCGTCTTTTGTAGAAGCCATGATCCTCCAGCGTCCGTTATCAAGGAACTGTCTTCCTTTCATTGCAACAATATTCCAATTGAAACGATATAATCCCGTATCAAGCTTTTCATGCTTTACAGGAATAGTATCTTTTATCTTCATACCTATAATACTCTGTCCATCCTCATCACGGAAAATCTTTCCCAGACTCTCAAGTTGAAACTTAACATCTCCGGTATAATTTGTCTGAACCTCAAG
>CAZNXL010000056.1:0-9527 GCA_964577075.1 uncultured Dorea sp.
AATCATCATAAGCAACTGCCTTTAAAAATAGAATCTTTTTGCCCATAAGTCCTCCTAAACTGAAATACAATTCCTAATATCCCGCAATTCCTAATTCTTTGCAAAGTTTCCGCGCTGTCGGATCTATGTATACACCGTTTTCCTCCAACTTTTCTCCGTCAAGAATGATTGTCGGATACAGTACAATCCCATCTGAATGAGAAGCCGCACTCCAATGTGCCCCTCCAATCTTAATACCCTGACTTCCGATTCCGAATTCCATACATCCAAAGACCCTTTCGTCCTCCACGATACGCCCTGTTACTTTACGTACTCCCGGATTAAATCCCTGAGAATAATGCGCCAGACGAAGCATGTTGGGATCATCAAAGGAATATAACCACTTCTTATAAATCTCCGCTTCTGTTCCTCCGGTAACATCCACTATTCTTCCTTCTTTAAACTCAATACAGATTTTGCCTTTTAGAATTCCTAATGTGTCCGGAGGGAACACTGCTCCGTCAAACACCAGTGTTCCTTCTATCGTTTCTTCAACCGGACACCAGCTTGTCTGACCGGTAAGCATAACCGGATATCCCTTTTCACTTGCCTTTATGCCTGAATGGCGAACTTTTCGTCCTCCCATCTTTCCGCGAAGATCCATCCCCTCATTCGACAACAGATGAATATCATCTGTATTTTCCAAACGGTATTTGAAATATTCTCCGAGTTCGATTACCTTGTCAACATTAATCTTTCCTACACAGTTTACCAGCATTTCTGTATCCAGTCCAGTAGCGCAGATATAACGTGCTCCGTTCTGATCTACAGCTCTCTGATAAGCCGGCCCATGCATGATAGACGCATATGCAAGCTCGATCCAGACATCGGCCGCTGCAATCGCGTCTGCGACCGGCTGCGGCGGATCTGCATAAAATCCTTCCGCAGTCGGATAATAAATAACTGTAGGCATTGCCTCAATTGTATATGCAGCCTCTGTCAGTGCATGAACAACCCTTTCATCCACACATGTGTCATAAGTTATGACAAGGTTTTCCCCTTTTTTACAGAGCATGATATCACGCACAAGCTTCATTGCAGCTCTGGCAAGTTCCATTCTTCTGTATTCATTTCTCATCTCAACTCCGATATTCCATTCCATTTTGCTACCTCCTGTTTCTCGCCAATATCCAAATTTTCTTCCATTGCAAATCTATAATTCTCATATTTATGATATATATGTGGAAGTTTTTGGCTTTCCCATGCAAGCTCTTTCCTGATTTTTTTAATTCTTTCTTTTTTAATTTCTATTTTTAAATAACTTTCCTTATCATTTTTGATTTCACGGAGTATATTTCCGTCCGGTCCTACAAGAACTGTTTCCCCGCAATATCTGATATCTCCCGACGCCCGATTTAACGCAATCGTGTAAATCTGATTTTCTGCCGCACGCATCCTTGCACACAGATGGAACAAATCTTCCCAGCCTTCAGCCCATGCACTTGGATAAATAATCACATCCGCTCCCATATTTTTAAGCGGTGTTGAAATCTCAAAAAAACGCAAATCCGCACAGATTAAAAGTCCAATATTCCAACTCTTAAACGGGATTATGCACAAATCCTCTCCATGCTGGAAAAACAGGGATTCTTTCTCCCATAGGTGAATCTTCTTGTACTCTCCCAAAAGAGCCCCTGTTTCATCCCAGATACATGCCGCGTCATAATATTTTCCGTCCGAAAAATCATTAATACCAGCCATAATCGCAATGCCACATTCACTGGCAAGTTCTGCGAAAAAGTCTTTTTCTTTTTTTGACTCCCTAGCTTTTGCATAATCATAACCGCTAATGCATAGTTCCGGAAAACACAGCAGATCAACATCTTCCGCCGCATATTTTCTCGCCAGTTGTTTTACATGCCTGCGATTTTCTTCCGTTTTTCCTTCTATAACAGAAAGCTGAACTAATCCTATTTTTAGCATTATTTAGCCTCCTATCTTCCCAAATTCATGAGAGATTTAACAATGTATATATTGCTTGAGCATATATCTTCGCAGACAGCATCAAATCTTCAATACTGATATATTCATTTGGTTCATGCGCCAATTCTCTTTGCCCCGGGAACACTGGTCCGTAAGCCACAAAATTATCTGCTGCCCGGCAATAAGTCCCCCCACCTATTACAACGGGCGCTTCTTTTCTTCCTGTATTTTCCTGATATACATTCAAAAGTGTCTGCACTAATGGCGCTTTAACCGGAAAATAAATGTGTTTTTTATCCTGATATATCTCCAGGGCAATACCGTTATTCTCACAAGCAACTCTCAGCGTTTTTACAATGACTTCATCGGAAGCATGAATCGGATAGCGGATTTCTACAGTTGCTTTTCCCTGTGTCTCATCAATTTTAAGAACTCCAAGCGACAACGTCAAAATACCAGAAAGTTTATCTTCACAAGCAATTCCTAATTTTTCACCGCGATAGCCGTCTCCAAACATTTCTGCTATTTTCCCGGCAAATGCGAATGCACCCGTTTCAATGACAGGCAGCGTCTGAAGAAATTTCAAAAGAATACGAATCGCATTTTCGCCGTTCCACGGCTGAGATGAATGTCCTCCCTGACCTTTCGCCTCAATGCGCCATTCATTATTTTTCTTCTTTAATAAAATTTTCTGTTTCTCAGGGAACTCTTCTAAGCGCTCTTTTAAAATTTTGTGTGCCGTTTCGTCTCCTTCCAACACTGCACAAGCCGAAGCCGGCACGATATTAACCTTTGTTCCCCCGTTTATTTCTTTCAAATACAGGCCGTTTTCCTTCTTCTCCTGTTTCCACTGATCTGTTACATAAAATCTGAGGATACCTTTTTCGGCATGAATTACTGGAAATTCTCCATCCGGGGAAAAACCTCCCCACGGTGAGCCCTCTTTTTTCAGATAATATTTAAGCCCGCGCATGAATCCGCTTTCCTCATCTGTACCTATGATATGACGCACATGATTTTTTATCGGAAGCCCGCTTTCCTTAATTGCTTTCATCGCAAAAAGCGATGCTGCCATCGGTCCTTTGTCATCCAAAGAGCCTCTTCCGTACAACTTTCCGTCACTGACAGTACCATCAAAAGGCGGATATGTCCATCCCTCTCCGGGCGGTACAACGTCAATATGTGTCAGAACACCTATTTGTTTGCCCTTATCTCCTAACTGGACTGTTCCGGCGTACCCTTCATAATTATGGGTTTTAAATCCCATTTTATCGGCAATATCCAGCACTTCTTCCAGCGCTTTCTCAATAGGCTCTCCAAATGGACTCCCTTCTTTTCCTTCTTCAAAAAGGCTTGGATGTTCAATCAATTTTTTCGTAGTCTCAATGATATCCTCTTGATAGGTATCAATCAGTTCATTTAATATTTTTTCCACACTAAGACTCCTTCCCGCCTTCTTCCTGTACTGCATACTTATGACAGCATACAAAGTGCTCCGGCCCGACCTCTGCCATCTTAGGCGCTTCTGTTTTACAAACTTCCATACAATCCTTACATCTCGTATGGAAAGTACAGCCTTTCGGCGCATTGACCGGTGACGGGATTTCTCCTTGAGATATAATCTGATCCGGTTTTATTGCTTCTTCTTCCTCCGTAACGACCGGAATCGAAGACAGCAGCATCTGTGTATACGGATGAAGCGGAGCATGGAAAAATTCTTCTGTAGGTGCAAGTTCACATAATCTTCCGAGATATAAAATAGCTACGCGCGTAGCCACATTACGCATCAGGCTTAGATCATGAGTAATAAACAAATACGATAATTCCAGTTGCTTTTGAAGTTCGATCAATGTATTAATTACCTTTGCCTGCACAGATACATCGAGCGCCGAAGTAGGCTCATCCAGGATGATTAATTCCGGATTTGTAGCCAAAGCCCTTGCAACGGAGATCAATTGTCTCTCGCCTCCGCCGATATTTCTCGGCATTTTATTTTTATACTCTTTCGGCAGACCCACCATTTCCAGCAGACTCTCGATACGTTCTTTCTTTTTTTCTTTTGACATCTTGTCATGGATATCCAGAGGAACTTCCATACTCTTTTCAATCGTCCTTCTGGAATTTAATGATGAGCCCGGATCCTGGAATACAATCTGAATTTCACCTTTCTGTTCCAAGGTACGCTTATACCCTTTCTTCACGAGGTCGCATCCTTTATACAGGACCTCTCCTTCTGTAGCGCCATACATTCCTACTACTGTATAAGCAATTGTACTCTTTCCGCAGCCCGATTCACCAACCAGCCCCAGTGTCTCTCCTTTATACAATTTCATGCTGACACCGTCTACTGCTTTTACTGTTTGACCATTTGCCAGAGGAAAATATTTTTTCAAATCTTTAATTTCTAAAATTACATTAGCCATTATATCCCCTCCTCTGCTTTAAAACATGCCACCCAGTGATTTTCATTAATTTCATGTCGCACAGGTTTTTCATTCAGGCAGCGCTCCGTTGCATATGGACAACGCGGTGCAAACCTGCATCCTTTCGGCGGATTACTATAATCAGGTATTCTGCCCGGAATCCCTTTGGCAATTCCATTTCCGGTAAGTTTCGGAAGACAATCCATCAAAGCCTGCGTATACGGATGCATAGGATGATCAAATACCTCTGTTGTGTCTCCACCTTCAACGATTGTTCCTGCATACATAATATTTACCGCTGTTGTAACCTGACGGATAACCCCCAGAGAGTGTGTTACCATAATTACCGACAGTTCTCCGGCCTCTACCAACCGTTTAATCAATCTTAAAATCTGATCCTGTATTGTCACATCCAGAGCAGTTCCTGGTTCATCCGCAAGCAACAGCTGACGTTCTGCCGCTAATGTCATAGCGATACAAACTCTTTGTCTCATACCACCCGATAACTGAAAAGGGTAACTGTTAAGAATACGGTCAGGATCTGCAAGTGATACTGCTGTCAAGGCATCCGAAGCTTTTTCCAAAAGTTGTGCTTTTGTAAGCTTTTTATCCTTGTGTGCATACTTAAGCGCCTCTAAAAACTGATTCTTAATTGAGATTACCGGATTCAACGCAGAGGATGGATCTTGAAATATCATTCCCGCACCTTTCTGTCTGTACTCTTGAAGCTTATTGTAGGGCATTTTTAATATATTCTCGCCGTGATACAGAATCTCTCCACCCTCAACCGTTCCATTGGATGGCAAAACATTCAAGATTGTTCGCATTGTTGTAGTCTTTCCACATCCGGATTCTCCTACGATGCCAACGCTTTTCCCCTGTTCCACATTAAATGTGACGTTTTCCAACACATATGTTTTCACATTTGCAACTGTATATGATACGGACAAATCTTTGACTTCCAGTACATTCGTCTTTTCCTTCATCTATTTGCCCTCCACATTAAATATATTTCCAATGCCGTCACCTAAAAGATTGAATCCTAACACAATGACAATGATCGTCACTGCCGGATAAACGGCAAGCCACCACATATCAGGCAGGAATTTAACCCCATCGTTGATCATATTTCCAAGCGCGGGAGTTGGAGGCTGCTCGCCAAGTCCCACAAAGCTGAGGGTAGCGCCCATACAGATTACATATCCCATATCCAGGGTCATCTTGGTCAGTATCTGATCAAATGTATTCGGCAGAAATTCCTTAAATACGATGTGGCTTAGCTTCGCTCCTGTTAATTCGGCATACACAATATAATTTTCTGTACGAAGTGAGGATGCAACGCCAAAAGCCAGTCTTGCATACCATGGCCACCACATAATCGTGATAGCTATCATAGAATTTCTAAGATTTGGTTCCATAATAGCTGCTATCGCCAATGCCAATACCAGGGCCGGCACAGATAAGAAGATATCTACAATTCTCATAAGGATTGTCTCAACCCATGTATCCTTATAATAGCCTGCCAGAACTCCTACTACAAATCCAACAGGTACTGCGATCGCCAATACCAGAACTCCCATTAGCAAACTGCCTCTCAGACTGATCAAAAGTCTCGAGAAAACGTCTCGCCCCATAGTATCTGTTCCCATAAAATGCTGCATACTTGGCGCCTGGGAGCTTTCTGCAAACTTCACCACTGCACCTGCATCTTCCGGATACGGAGCAATCACCGGTGCAAAGATAGCAAGAAATACAATCAATACTACGATCACAAGTCCGATCACTGAGGCGCCGCCGGCCGAAAATTTATACCAGTTCTTTATCATAGTCTCTTTCCGTTCTGCTTTCATATACACCACCCCCTAACGCGTACGTTTCTGACGCATTCTCGGATCTAAGATCATAGCCACGATATCAACTGCAATACTTGTCAGGGTAAACGCAAGTCCTATGATAAGAACCACTGCACAAACCGCATTTGTATCTTTATTGAGTATAGCCGTCATTCCATAACTCGACAATCCCGGCCAGTTAAAGATTCTCTCTACCAAAAATGCATTTCCAAACATTGTCGCAATGTCCATTCCTATAATAGTAACTGTAGGAATAACCGATGGTTTTAACAGAAATCTGCGGTTCACCACAGACTGCGGAACTCCCTGTGACGTTACCATCGTGATATAGTCTTTGTCCGCATTTTGTAACATGCTTGATCTGGTAATTCTCGCCTCCTGCATGGTCTTTCCAAGAGCCAGAGAAAGTGCCGGGAATAAGAGATGTAAAAATGCATCCCATGCTGCTGCCGGCTGTCCGCTAAGCAGTGCATCCAGCACATAGAGACCAGTAATATCCGGTATGCTGAAGGACGGACTGATCCGCCCTCCTATTGTCGGCATAACCGGAAGCCAATAACCAAATATCAATACAAAAAGTACTGCAAATACAAATGTAGGTGTCGCTACAAATATGTATCCCAAAAATCTACATAAATAATCCTGCCATTTATTCTTGTGCTGCGCACTTGTAACACCTAAAAACAATGCAAGGAATATCGGCGGGAATCCAGCCCATAAAACCAACTCAATCGTCGCTGGCGCAAAGTCCATGATATCCTGTATTACCGCTCTCTTCGTAACTGCGGACATACCGAAATCTCCTCGCAAGGCTCCTCCCAACCAATAAATGTACTGCATAGGCAGCGGATCATTGAGATGATTCACTTCTCGATATTTTTCCAGTACTTCTTCTGTAACATTTGCTCCCAGCGCCAGCCTTGCCTGGTCGCCAGGCACAATCCTCATTAATACAAATATAATAATTGTCAGGCCCAGCAAAACGACTACCGCGCTGGCCAAACGTTTTAATATACTCTTCAGGAGTGACATTTAGTTATCCTCCTTCCTACTTTTTTGGGGAATATCCTTTGTCTTATTTTTTATCCGGATAGATTCTGATATCAGGCATATAATTAATATATCCCATAACAGGTATCA
Source organism: uncultured Dorea sp. (assembly GCA_964577075.1). Classification (GTDB taxonomy): domain Bacteria; phylum Bacillota; class Clostridia; order Lachnospirales; family Lachnospiraceae; genus MD308. The sequence continues at coordinate 7,379 of CAZNXL010000056.1, forward strand.
TGTATTCCGGATCTGCCGAATTATAATCCACGTAAGATGACTGATACGCCATCCTGAGCGTTTCTTCACAAAGTGGAATCATAACACACTGGTCAGCCAAATAATCCTGAATCGCTTCGTATTTCGCCACTCTTTCATCGGTATCAATTGTTGAAAGTGCATCATCAATCATCTCATCAAGTTTACTGTCATTCAACCAGCAGCAGTTCATCCATGTTCCTGCATTCTTTGAGCTTAGGGCTGAATCAAATACACCGCCCGCTTCTGAATAATCTGATGCAAAACCTGTTGTAGTTACATTCGGGGTTGTCTCCGCTGAAGATGCATTATCTACCACACTCGCCCACGGTGTTTTTACAACATTTACTTTTACACCAATCTGCTCAGCCGCCGCCTGAATAAGAAGCGCCAGTTTTTCACGGTCAGGAGTTTCCGCTACCCAACATACTTCTATCGGATATTCCTCAATATTATCCGCATATTTAGACTTGGCAATCTCTTCTTTCGCTTTTTCAATATCATAGCTATACTCAACCATCTTCTTGTATCCTAATGCGCTTGAAGATATAATACTGTCTGCCTTAGAAGAGCTCGGGAAGATATCGCTGCATACAACATCATAATCCATCATATAAGCTAATGCTTTTCTTACATGCGGATCGTCAGTAGGCGCTTTAGAATTATTAAGCAGAAGATACATAATATCTCCACTGTTTGTTTCCATAATATCAATGCCATCTACTTTCCCAAGAGAATCAATGGTCTCAGAGGTTTGGTATTTATCCGTAAGTTCCAGCTCTTTCCTTTCCATCATTGTTTTAACCGTGACAGCTTCGTTAGAACCAATTGCCTTAAAGCCTTTTGGCGCATTAGGATCTAACTCATTCCAATACTCTGTATTCTGCTCACAAAGTACATAAGAATTGGCTGCATACTCTTTTACTTTGTACGGTCCGCTTCCCGCATCATTCTCAAGAAGAAATGCTTTCCCGTAATCGCCTTTATCACCGTAATCGCCCTCTCCGTAATTTTCTTCTACAAGCTTGCTGTCTAAAATATAAAGTCTGACGAGCGTTGCCAGCAGAGTTCCTGCAGACTTATTACAGACAAATTCTACGGTGGTATCATCCACGGCCTTTACCTCCTCGATCGTTGAACTGAATAGGTATCCAAATCCTTCTCCCATGTCCAAAAGGCGCTGCATCGTATAAGCAACATCATTTGCAGTAAGCGGGTTTCCACTATGGAACTTCACATCATCTCGAATAGTGAATGTCCACGTTTTCCCATCTTCAGAGACTGTCCATTCTTTTGCGATCCACGGTTCAACGCTGCCGTCTTTTTTCGGCATTACTAACGGGTCATACACATTAATTAACACCGTTGCGGCTCCCAGATCGGACCCGACGCCAGGATCAATCTGCGGCGTTGCCGTAAGTGTATAACGCACGATGCCTTCTCCATCATCAGCTGTCGTGGTAGAAGAAGTCGTTCCTTCCGAATCAGATGATGATTTTCCGCATCCGACAAATAGCGTCATGATCATAGCTGCACATAATAGACTTGCAATAATTCTTTTCATACATTACCCTCCTTTATGTCTATTTGTTTTAGTTGTCAGAAAATATTACCAATTTCTGCCATTTGATTCGCATTTTACTGATATATTTTCCAAATATATTAACTTATTCTTGATTATATCAGCTTTTATACTTACAATAAAATTATAATTTATTATTTATCTATTACTTGAAATAATAGACAAGAGGAGGGCTTATGCTAGACACGAAATTAATAACCTTTTTAACGCTTTGTCAAACAAAAAGTTTCACAAAAACCGCCGAAAAATTACATATAACGCAGCCGGCCGTTTCACATCATATCAAGTATCTGGAAAGTTATTACCAAACAAAACTTTACACATATGACAGCAGAAAGTTTCATCTGACTGCAACGGGAAGGACCCTTTATCAATATGCCAATTCCATGTATTCCGACTCAGAACGGATGAAGGAACGGCTTGCTTCTCTTTCGTCATCCATTAAAGAGCTGCGTCTCGGCGCTGAACAATCTGCCGGTGAGTCGTTTTTACCCTATTTAATTATTGCTTTTATGGAAGAAAATCCTGACTACAAGATAAGAATTGTGA
>CAZNXL010000057.1:0-9474 GCA_964577075.1 uncultured Dorea sp.
AGCAATGAAGCATCAGATCAAAAAACAATTCGGCTCTCAACCGCTAATGAATAAAAATTACGGAAAGATCATCAACGAAAAGCATTTTGACCGGATCTGCGGACTCATTGATGAAAGCAAAGTGGTCTGCGGCGGAGGCATGAACCGTCAGACGCTTCAGATCGAGCCTACAGTTATGGATCATGTTACGTTTAGTGACGCCGTTATGCAGGAAGAGATCTTTGGACCGATTATGCCGGTCCTCGTTTATGATTCCCTGGATGAGGTGATTACAAATATTAACTCCCTGCCACACCCGCTGGCTCTTTACCTGTTTACCTCTGACAGGGCGACCGTGAAAAAAGTGACTTCCTGTTGCGGCTTCGGCGGCGGATGTATCAACGATACGATCATTCACCTGGCAACAAGCGAGATGGGCTTCGGAGGTTTCGGAGAAAGCGGCATGGGCTCCTATCACGGGAAAGCCGGATTTGACACGTTTTCACATGATAAAAGTATCGTTGATAAGAAGACCTGGCTGGATCTTCCGATGCGCTACCAGCCATACAGAAGAATTTATGACAAATTAATTCACATTTTCTTAAAATAAATGTTAACTCTTTGTGGTATGCTGTTTGAAGGTAGATGGCATGTATATATACAAAGTAATATTTCATGCTGCTATGTTTCGCAGAAAAGAGGATAAATCTATGAGACGAAGAAAGAAACCTATCAGCAGAAAGCGCCGCAGATACAGGCGTATCCGCCGTGTGATGCTCGTTATATTATGCCTTCTTTTAGCTTCACTTGCAGGGATCATCCTATGGCAGCAAAAAGAGGGAAAAGCAGAGAAAGAGGCAGAATTGGCGAGGATTGAAGCTGAAGAGAAGAAGGCGGCGGAAGAAGCCCGGAAGGAAGCTTCCGAAGCGCAGGCGAAGGCTGAGGAAGAACAACAAAAAGCTGAGGAAGCCGAAAAAGCTGCTGCAGAAAGCCGGGTCAACAAAGATATCCAGACTGCCGAGAATACCGCCACAGAGGAGCATCACAAGACCAACGGTCTCTCCATCTGCATGTATCACTATGTGTATGACAAAGATAACCCCCCGAAGGAGGAACTGAACAGTAATTTCATAGAAGTACATGCCCTGGAGGAGGAACTGAAATACTTAACCGAGAACAACTATTATTACCCCACATGGGAAGAGGTTCAAAAATATGTAGAAGGAGACCTGCTCCTTCCGGAAAAGAGCGTAGTCCTTACCTTTGATGACGGCGCTTACAGCTTCTTAAACTTAGGCGTACCACTCTTTGAAAAATATAAGATACCTGTTACCTCTTTCCTGATCGGTAACATCGACGGCGAAAAGAAAGTCAAAAAATATGCCAGCGAATATATGACCTTTCAGTCCCACTCCTATAATATGCACCGCGCAGGCGGCAACATCGGCCACGGCGGAATCTTCCCTGTCATGGAACATGACGAGGCGGTTGCCGATCTGAAAAAATCCATCGAAATCGGTGGTAATGGGGATGCTTTCGCTTATCCATACGGAGATTATAATGACAGCTGTGTGGAAGCTGTAAAGGATGCCGGGTTCAAATGCGCTGTGACTACAGAATACGGGCGGGCCAAACCGGGCGATGACCCGCTTTTACTTCCCCGTGTCCGCATGTCCAGGGGGCAGTCACTGGAAAGCTTTAAAAAGTTAGTTGAATAAAGTGTAAATCCTAATTTTTTATCATTTGTCACATCCCCATCCCCGCTTACCGGGATTACATCTCCCAGATATGTTGGTTCCGGCTTTGCAAGCACATATCCGATATCCTTAATTCTGGCAAGTGACTCCCGAAACTTCCGGTATCTATCCCCTCTGTAAAGGTGATATTTTTGAGTCACTACAATGACATTCTTCACTTCAATATTAAGATTCATAAGATTTAATGAATCTTCTTTAAATAATAGAACCCATAAGCCGGCACATTCAATCCTACCGGCTCGATCACCTGCCCGGTGCTCATATCCTCATAGATGCCGTCCGTCTCATTGATCCATGCGATATGATCATTCTCGCTGAAGTTAAACAGGCCGATGATCTTATCTCCGTCATAATATCTTCCCATACCGAGTACGCTTGCATCCCATGTATCAATGGTCCATGCGTCCGCATAGGAAACGAATGCTTTCTCACTTTTGCGGATCTTCTCAAGCATTCCCAGCCCCTGGAATACTCTTCCTTCCACGGTGGTAATATCATCCGCCTTTGCCGCATTTTCCCAATTCATCTTTCCTCTGTGGATATAGCGGGAATCACCTGCTTTATTGGGATCATCTTTGTATGTGTAATCATTCACCTGAGCGATCTCATCTCCACTGTAGAGTACCGGGATCCCGGACAGCATGAACATATACGCGTGGAGAGTCACGTCAAAACGTATCGCTCGGTCCATCGCCTCTGTATCCTGCTCAAAGCCCGCTTTTTCAATACCGCACATAGATGCTGTTGTCGCGCAGAATCTTGCATCTCCCGTTACCGGATCGGCGTTATAAAGCTCGCCGCGGCTTACGCTCTCTCCTGCGTATCCCTGAAAATAATCGTTCAGGTACTGCTTATGGGATCGCTCGCCCTTGCCCTCCATCGCAAGTGCCGCGTAGTCCAAACCCCATCCGATGTCATCGTGGCAGCGGAGATAATTTAAGAATACGTACTCTTTCGGCAGGCTGTTCACACTATCAAGCTGTTTCTTCAACAGTCCCATATCTCTTGTGGCGACACTGTGCCATGTGGTCGCCATAGTTGTAACATTGTAAAGCATATGACACTCCGGCTTTTCTACAGTTCCAAAATACGGAACCACCTTCTCCGGCTCCATAACCACCTCGCCGAGAAGCAGAACACCCGGGCACACGATCTCACTGATGATTCTCATCATGCGCACGATCGTATGTACCTGCTTTAAGTTTCTGCACTGTGTTCCCAACTCTTTCCAGATGTACGGTACAGCATCAATCCGTATAATATCGATTCCTTTATTTGCGAGAAAGAGGAAATTATACATCATCTCATTAAATACTCTCGGATTTTTATAGTTCAAATCCCACTGGTAAGAATAGAAGGATGTCATGACAAAATGTCCCGCGTCCGGAAGCCATGTGAAATTCCCCGGCGCAGTTTTGGGGAATACCTGCGGCATCGTCTGCTCGTACATATTCGGGATCGTATCATGATCAAAGAAGAAATAACGGCTCATATACTCTCCGTCCCCCTGACGCGCGCGCTTCGCCCACTCATGATCTTCAGAAGTATGGTTCATGACAAAATCCATACATACATTCATATGTTTCTTATGGCAGGCCGCTGTCAGTTCCTCAAGATCCTCTATCGTTCCAAGCTTCGGCTGCACCTTTCGAAAATCTGTCACCGCGTAGCCGCCGTCTGAGCGGCCTTCTGCTGTATCAAGGAACGGCATGAGATGAATATAGTTCACATTACATTTTTCAATGTAGTCCAGCTTTCCCTGTACGCCTTTCATATTCCCTGCAAAATTATCAATATAAAGCATCATTCCGAGCATTTCGTTACTCTTGTACCAGTCCGGATCGATCTCCCGCTCATAATCAAGCGCTTTTAAATCACTGTTTCTCTCCTCATAAAAACGATACAGGTTATCGCACAGCTCTGCAAACATGGAGTCATTTTCGTAAAGTTCAATATAGAGCCATTTCAGTTCGTCAAAATGCCTGTTGAACCTCTTTACGAAAATGCGGTCCCTTGTATCTGTATTCTGTTCCTTCATCTCCTGTGCCGCCTTTGTTTCTATCTTTTTTGTCCCTTTTTTCTTCTCTGTCGATCTGCCGCTCATATTGCAACCCTCATTTATATATTTTTTTACTGTTCATATTATACTTCCGCCTTTTTTATCTTTCAATGTCATATGCCATTTTTCATTAATATATTACATTTTGCCAAAAATCAAAAATATCCTGACTGTTTTATCCCTCGTCAGCTGTTGAGAACAGAGATTACATTGCATCACATAATCCATCCTCTTGTAAATATATGAAACTTTTATAGCTTTCGTACGAAACTTTATGTATTGACTTACGATAAAATATATGGTAATATACTTTCAAACCTAAACAAAAACATCACATTTATCAGGAGGTAACTTATGAGATACTTATTAGACACAGCAAATCTTGACAATATTCGCCGCTACTGCGAGACGTTCCCGATCTCCGGAGTAACATCCAACCCTTCCATCGTCAAAAAAGAAGGCAAGATTGATTTTTTTACTCATATGAATGAGATCCGTTCCATCATCGGCAACGGGAAATCACTGCACATTCAGGTAACAGCTTTGGATACAGAAGGAATGTTAAAGGATGCAGACAGAATTTTAGCAGATGTTGACAAAGACGTATATATTAAGATTCCGGTAACCATGGAGGGGATCAGGGCGATCAGGCTGTTGAAGGCTCGGGGAGTAAATGTCACCGCAACCGCTATCTACAGCAAGATACAGGGACTTCTGGCAATAGAGGCAGGCGCTGATTACATCGCACCGTATTACAATCGTATGGAAAATATGGGACTGGATCCGGAGGACATCATTGCTTCATTTGCAAAAATGATCGCACAGTATCATTACAATACAACCATCCTGGCCGCAAGCTTCAAAAATGCAGGCCAGGTAAATAAAGCGCATCTTGCCGGCGCCCAGGCTGCTACTCTTGATCCGTCAATCCTTGTAAATGCCCTGGAACAGCCATATATTATCAATGCTGTTGAAGTTTTCGATGCTGATTGGAAATCTGTCTTCGGAGACCATACGATCTCTGAATTATAAGGGCGATGTACGAGCGGAAAACTTAGTGAACTCCGGTACATATTGAATTAAGAGGAAAGTTAGATGAATACACGACATACAGCCCTTCTCGAATATATCACAAAGCATGGCAAAACAGAAGTGGGAATTCTCGCAGAATATCTTAACACTTCAAAGGTAACAATCCGAAAAGATCTGGATTATCTGGCTGAGCGCAGCATGTTGAAGCGTGAACGCGGATATGCGGTCCCGAATGACCCGAGCGATATCAACTATCGAATGGCTTTTCATTATGACCGCAAGCTAAGAATCGCTAAAACTGCTGCCAGCTGCGTTCAGGACGGCGAGATGGTAATGATTGAATCCGGCTCCACATGCGCTCTTCTTGCGGAAGAACTTGCGAAGTCCAACCGGAACGTGACTATAATCACGAATTCTATGTATATTGCCAATTATATAAAGGGATACACGAATATCCAGATCATCCTGCTCGGAGGTACACTGCAGACAAAGAGCCAGTCCCTTGTAGGTCCGCTTACCAAAAATGCGGTGAAAGCCTTTCATGTGGACAAGATCTTCTTCGGAACAGACGGTTATTCCCGGGAATTCGGTTTTACCGGAGACGATCTCATACGGGCAGATACTTTAAAAGATATGATCCATTGTGCAGTTCACGCCTATGTGCTGACGGATTCGCAGAAATTTGAACGGTCCGGTTCCGTGTCCTTTTTGGATTTAAAAAATGTGCATGAAGTCATAACAGATTCGGAGATTCCAAAGTCTGAATATGATTATCTTGTACAACAGGGGATTACTGTAACCTTAGTATAAAGAACTTGATCACAGCAAACGGTTATTAAAATCAGATCAATCGCCCGCCCTGCGGATGTGTCCTGCCGGGCGGGCTTCTCTTTCATCCACTATCATCCCAAATATTTTAAATGACATGTCAACATTGACTACCCCAAATACACGACATCTTCCTTCGGTTTTACCGCCGGAAGCATTTCTATCAGATGGAGTACGGGCTGTTTACTTCCAAATGATGCCACAGCTTCATACTCAAATCTCGCTCTGATACGCACCCACTGATTTTTCGGGATAGACTGTTTTCCCGGTAATCTGCATGGATAACCATAAAAACGGATATCGTCTGCGCAGCATGTCATAATCTTTCTTACCGGAACAAACATATCCTCCTGCATTCCTTTCGGGCGGAATGCCTGAGCTGTAAATTCCACTTCTTTATGAAGATAAAGCTCCGGATGGTCGTAAGCATCTACATACCAGATTCCGAAATCTTCATCTCCGATGACTATTTTGTCCGCCTTTACATCATATGGCAGATCCTCTTCCGATGGCTGGATGATCTTGCCCTCCAAATCCTCGAAGATAAGCTGCGCCATCGGATTTTGTACCTTTAATGCCCTTCGGAAACCTGAGCGGTCTACCTGGGGAGCGCATCGATTGATAACGATAAGTTCAGATTCCGTCAACTGCTCCATCAACAGATTTCTCATATTCTTCAGGTACATATCAAGAGTTGTCCCGTCTACAGTGGAATAAACTCCTTGCAGCTCCCAGTTTCTTGGATACTTTATTGATAACAGATCTGCAAGCTTCCACATACCATTATATTCAATCACCACTTGTACCGGATGGTAATTTTTTTCACAGTTTTTAAAAAAGTCCGCATTAAGCTGCCCGGCATCTTCGATCTCCAGAAGCGCCATCTCTTTTTTGTCCAGATACTCTCTGGAATATTCCTCTTCTCCCTCTTCGCATCGGATCAACAAGGTAAGCCCTTCCTCGATCCATTCCTGTTCCATCAATGTCTCTTTTACAAGCGTTGTCTTTCCGCTGTCCAAAAAACCAGTCACTACAAATACCGGCGTCGGCGCCTGTCCGAACATAATGTTACCCTTCTTTCCCATGAATTAAATATGAAACAGCTTCAAAAGTTCTTCCTCTTTCAAGTCAGTTCCAATTACGCAGACGCGTCCTGCGTAATCAGCCTGTCCTTTTCTGATCTCATATTCTTCCGGCACAAGATCAAACTGTTTCCAGCTTCCGTCCGCCATCGGGATGATTCCCTTTGAACGCAGGATCGTGCCATAAGCGTCTGTCTCAGATAATGCCTTCACAAGATAATCCAGTTCTTCATCGGTATATTTATGCGCAGTTTCCTTACCCCAGCTTGTAAACACTTCATCCGCATGATGGTGGTGATGCTCATGATGACAGCATTCCTCATGCTCATGGTCATGATGATGCTCATGGTCGTGATGATGCTCATGCTCGTGATGATGCTCATGCTCATGCTCGTGATGATGTTCGCGATCATGGCGCTCTAACAGGTCTTCAAGTTCTTCTCCGTGCTCTAATGCGCGCACAATCGCCTCTTTCCCGAGTTGTTCCCACGGTGTCGAGATGATAGTTGCCTCTGCATTTTCCTCACGAAGCGTGTGTACACATTCCTCTACCTTCTCGTCCTTCATCATCTGTGTGCGGCTTATGACAATCGTAGAAGCATGAACCACCTGGTCTTTAAAAAACTCGCCGAAGTTTTTCAGATATGTCTTAGCTTTCTTCCCGTCTACAACTGTAATTCTTCCGGTAATCTCAATATCAGCATCTTTTTTTACATTCTCTACTGCTCTTGCAACATCTGAGAGTTTCCCGACACCGGATGGCTCGATAATAACTCTGTCCGGCTGATACTCTGCGATCACCTTTTGAAGCGCTTTGCTGAAATCTCCCACTAATGTACAACAGATACATCCTGAATTCATCTCTGTAATCTCGATTCCTGCGTCCTTTAGAAATCCGCCGTCAATACCAATCTCGCCGAATTCATTTTCAATCAATACTAATTTCTCACCAGTAAATACCTGATCGATCAGCTGTTTAATAAATGTCGTCTTTCCGGCGCCTAAGAAGCCGGAGATAATATCAACTTTTGTCATTCTATTGCCTCTTTTCTACTACAATATTACTTTCTGTAAACTATTCCGACACATATAGTATCACATTATAAATACTTTTTTCAAGGTAGCTCTTCCTGACAAGTGAACGGGAAAAAACTCTATGCGGTTCTGGATTTGATACCGCATAGAGTTGTTACCTTTAAAATTTTATTAAAGTTATCATAGAATATTCCTTACAACAATCCGCCAATAGATAGGAATAGCGGTGCAAATACAAGGGATACGATCGTCATAAGCTTGATCAGGATATTGATCGACGGTCCGGATGTATCTTTGAAAGGATCACCGACCGTATCACCTACAACTGCCGCCTTATGTGCATCGCTGCCTTTTCCTCCATGGTTGCCGTCTTCGATATATTTCTTCGCATTATCCCATGCCCCGCCGGCATTGGACATAAAGATTGCCAACATAACTCCTGATACCAATGCTCCTGCAAGAAGTCCGCCCAAAGCGGCCGGTCCTAATAAGACGCCGACAATGATCGGCACCACAACCGCCATAATACCCGGAACAAGCATCTCTTTTAGCGCTGCTGTTGTAGAGATCGCTACACAGGACTTATAATCCGGCTTTCCTGTTCCCTCCAGAATTCCCGGAATCGTTCTGAACTGTTTTCTTACTTCTTCAATCATCTGATTCGCTGCTCTTGATACAGATGACATAGTCATCGCGGAGAACAAAAATGGCAACATACCGCCGATAAACAGACCGATGATTACCCGATGATTCAGAATATCAATTGTGTCAAGCTCTACTGCTCCTGCGTAGGTTACGAACAGTGACAGCGCTGTAAGCGCCGCAGAGCCGATGGCAAATCCTTTTCCCATAGCTGCCGTCGTATTGCCTACTGCATCCAGCTTATCAGTAATGTTACGCACCTTTGGATCAAGTCCGGACATTTCCGCAATGCCTCCTGCGTTATCTGCGATCGGTCCATATGCATCCACCGCAACTGTAATTGCCGTTGTTGAGAGCATTCCCACTGCTGACAGCGCGATCCCGTAGAGGCCGCATACTTCATATGCCACAAAGATTCCGGCACAGATCAGGATGATCGGCGCTGCAGTAGACCTCATGCCTACCGCAATACCACTGATCACGGTCGTGGCTGATCCTGTCTCAGACTGCTCTGCAATCTCTTTTACTGACTTATAATCTCCGGATGTATACATTTCCGTAATAACTCCGATCAGGATTCCGACGATCAACCCGGATACAATTGCAATTGCCGCATTGAAATCACCGAAAAATATCTTGCTGAATATGAATGCCATAATCAGCACTAATACACTGGCCGCATAAGAACCTGTCTTTAATGCCTTATGTGGATTAGAATTCTCGTCTCCGCGTACGAAAAATGTTCCGAGGATCGATGCAAGCAATCCGAATCCTGCAATTACAAGCGGAAATACTGCACCTGCACTTTCAAAATATATAAGACCTAACGTCAATGCCGAGATCACGGCCCCTACATAAGACTCGAACAGGTCTGCGCCCATTCCGGCTACGTCGCCTACGTTATCGCCTACATTATCTGCAATAACCGCCGGGTTACGCGGATCATCTTCCGGTATTCCGGCTTCGACTTTACCAACAAGGTCTGCGCCTACATCGGCTGCCTTCGTATAGATTCCTCCGCCTACGCGGGCAAACAGTGCGATGGAAGATGCTCCCAGAC
>CAZNXL010000058.1:0-9299 GCA_964577075.1 uncultured Dorea sp.
TAAAAATTAAAGGAGTAGGAGGAGATTAGTTGAAAGATAAAGACTATGTACAATTTTTGTTAAACAGATTTTTAATAGAGAGAAAGCGATTCGACCGTTCTGGTGTATATGGGTATACACAGCGAATTTTAGCATACAATTCAAATAAAATTGAGGGAAGTACATTAACTGAAGAGCAGACAGCTTCTTTGTTTGATAATGGAACCTTGCCGAAAACAGATAATTTTTATCGTGCCAAAGATGTAGAAGAGATGAATGGACATTTCTTAATGTTCAATAAAATGCTTGATACACTTACGGAGCCTTTATCAACTAATCTGATAAAACAATTTCATTATGAATTAAAATCAGGTGTATTTGAAGATCGTGCGAATGGTTATGCAATTGGAGATTATAAAAAACGTCCGAATATGATTGGGATTTATCAGACAACACATCCAGAGAATGTGACACAAGAAATGGATGATCTGCTTGAATGGTATTTAGATTTACAACCTGATCTGAAGGTATTGGCCGAATTCCATGCCCGTTATGAATGTATTCATCCATTTCAGGATGGAAATGGACGAACAGGCAGAATCATTCTTTTCAGAGAATGTTTAAAGCATGGACTCATGCCAATTGTTATTATGGACTATCACAGAGAAACATATCTGGATGCATTAAAAGAATATCGAGAAGCAAAAAAGATTCATAAATTAGTTGATCTATTTGAATATGAACAGAAGAATTATCACGAGAGAAGTCATTATTTCTATATTTAATGAATTCGATAAAATACAGACAGCTATATAGCGATAGCTGTCTGTTATATCCGAAATCAATCTATACGTAAAATACCGATTTTTCCAAAAGATGTAGACAAAATCACATTCCAATGTTAAAATATTAATGTATTGTAGATATTTTCATTGTTTTAGCAGGGAGGTTTATACATGGCAAAGCAACGTACGTACCACGAACAGACTAACATAGATTATACATTGCGTTTACGGGAAATATTAAAAACATTGCCGCCTTTTGCTCATGATTTTTTTCGTGCGATTGAGCCGACATCTTCAATTAGAACAAGGATGAATTATGCTTATGATATCCGGGTATTTTATCATTATTTAATGGAGAATAATCCAATCTATCACAGATATACGATAGATCAATTTACCGCATCAGATCTGGAGCGCCTGGAACCTGTTGATATTGAGGAATATCTGGAGTATCTTAAAGTATACAAAAGAGATGATGACGAGACAATGGTCAATGGTGAGAAAGGTCTTGCCAGAAAGATGTCTGCGCTTAGAAGCTTCTACGGATATTATTATAAGAGACAGATTATCTCTCAAAATCCCACTTTACTTGTGGAGATGCCTAAGATACACGAAAAAGCAATTGTGCGTCTGGATGCTGATGAGGTTGCCTTGTTGTTGGATTATGTGGAATCTGCCGGTGATAAGCTTACTGGACAGGCGCTAACATATTATAATAAGACAAAGGACAGGGATCTGGCGATTTTGACTTTGCTTCTTGGGACCGGCATTCGTGTGTCGGAATGTGTGGGCCTCGATCTTGATGACGTAGATTTTAAGAATAACGGAATTACTGTTACAAGAAAGGGCGGGAATCAGATGGTTGTATATTTTGGAGATGAGGTAGCCCGCGCTTTAGTTCAGTATATTGAAGGCGACCGCTCTTCTGCTTCTCCCCTCTCCGGCCATGAAAATGCATTATTTCTCTCTACTCAGAGGAAACGCATGGGCGTGCAGGCTGTTGAGAACATGGTAAAGAAATATGCCAGACAGGTAACACCAAATAAAAAGATTACGCCTCATAAGCTTCGCAGTACCTACGGTACTTCTCTTTACAAGGAAACGGGTGATATTTATCTTGTTGCAGATGTCCTTGGACACAAGGACGTTAATACAACAAAGAAACATTATGCAGCGATTGATGAGGACAGACGCCGTATGGCCGCTTCTGCAGTCAAGCTCCGCGAGTCATAATGCGATTTTATTGTATGATATCATTTACGCGAAAGGATGAAACAGATTATGAAGCTTCAACAGCTTTTAAGCTATACAAGAAAGGCCGTAGACGAATATCAGATGATCGAGGAGGGGGATCATATCGCCGTCGGGATCTCCGGAGGAAAGGATAGTCTGACCCTCTTATATGCCCTTCATGGCTTAAAACGCTTTTATCCGAAGCATTTTGAGCTGAGTGCTGTTACAGTGGACCTGGGCTATGAAAAATGTGATTTTACCCCTGTGATTATGTTATGTGAGGAGCTGGGTGTTCCGTATCGTATTGTGAAAACAGATATTGCGCATATTCTCTTTGATGTACGGAAAGAAGGGAATCCCTGCTCACTATGTGCTAAGATGAGAAAAGGCGCCTTAAATAAGGCAGTAAAAGAGATGGGCTGTAATAAAGTCGCCTATGCCCACCATAAGGATGATATTATTGAAACTATGTTGCTTTCTATGCTTTTTGAAGGTAGATTTTACTCCTTTTCTCCGAGAACATATTTAGACCGTATGGATCTGACAGTCATCCGGCCGATTATGTTTGTAGATGAAGCAGATGTCATTGGATTTAAGGACAAATATCATCTGCCGGTAGTTAAAAGCCGCTGCCCGATCGACGGCTATACAAAGCGTCAGTATGCCAAAGAACTTGTACTGCAGCTAAATCAGGAGCATCCCGGAGCAAAACAGCGTATGTTCACTGCCATACTTAACGGTAATATAAAAGGCTGGCCTGAACGTATTCCTCATGTGAGATAAATAATATGATATAAAAAGAGAATCGAATCCCCTGATAGGAAGGCTGATCTTCAACCTTGGAGCGAGGGACAGGATTCTCTTTTTAAATTTTTATTTAACTAAAGTTTGATCAGATTAAAGTTTTTGTAAAATTAAAGTTTTCTATCCGTAATACTTTCTTTTAATTCTACTAATTGCTCGATGAATTTTGCACATCCACGGATACCAAGCATAGAACTATTGATACTTGCATCATAGCTTTCGGAAGCGCCCCATTTTTTATTGCTGTAATAATTATAATAACTGGAACGCTTTTTGTCGGTTTTTACAATCAGATCCTTTGCTTTCGCATCTGTTAGATCATAAATTCTGGCTATCCGCCTGATCTTAGCATCCATATCCGCATGTATGAAAATGCGAAGTACATTGTCATAGTCCTCCAGTGCATAGTCAGCACATCTTCCTACTAATATACACGGTCCTTCATCTGCAATCTTTCTAATGGCATCAAACTGTGCCAAAAATATTTTATGGTTGATCGGCATCTCAGAATAGTTTTTAGTTGTATATCCCAGCGAATAAGTATCCATAACAAGAGAATACAAAAAACTATTCGTTGGTTTTTCGTCGTGAGTTTCAAATAGTTCCTGACAGATACCGCTCTCTTTTGCAGCCCGGTCAAGCATTTCTTTATCGTATAATTTAATTCCAAGATCTTCAGCAACTACATATCCTATCTCACGACCGGCGCTTCCAAATTCGCGGCCTATCGTAATAATTGTTTTTGTCTTTGTTCCTGTCATATTGCATCACGCTCCTTTTAATCATTATACAATAATTCATTGAAAAAGGAAGTGTTTTATGAATTATCTTCTGAGTTTTTCCAGAAGTTTCGAGAAATATTCCGGAAGAGGAGCCTCGATCTCTATATATTTTTGAGTTTCCGGGCGGACAAACCCCAGTGTTTTTGCGTGGAGCGTCTGTCCCTGAAGCTTTGGAAAAGGGCATTTTTTAGGGCCGTACACTTCATCTCCCAGCAGGGGATGACCAATACTTGCCATATGCACGCGAATCTGATGCGTACGCCCGGTTTCAAGCTTACAGCGGATATAGGTATATTCCCCGAATCGCTCAATCACTTCGTAATGTGTCACAGCTTCTTTTCCATTTTTGGAGTGTATGCTCATTTTTTTGCGTTCCGTTGGGTGCCTGCCAATGGGAGCGTTCACTGTTCCGGACGGCTCCCTGATATTGCCGTGAACAATCGCCTCGTAGATGCGATTGATGGAATGCTCTTTTAACTGCTCGGCGAGGGATTGGTGCGCTGCATCCGTTTTACATACGATCAGAGAGCCGGTAGTATCCATATCGATTCTGTGTACGATTCCCGGACGCATTGTTCCATTGATTCCGGACAACTCATTCCTGCAGTGATATAAAAGGGCATTGACGAGAGTTCCTGAATCATGTCCCGGAGCCGGATGTACGACCATCTGCTTTGGCTTGTTTACGACAATTACGTCCTTATCCTCATATAGAATATCCAGCGGTATGTCCTCAGCAGCAATATCCGGCTCTGTAAGTTCAGGAAAAGTAATTGCCACCCTGTCACCCAAAATAAGCCTGTAACTTGCTTTTACAGGCTTTTCATTGACTTTAACGTATTCATCCTTGATCAGCTTTTGAAGAAATGAGCGGGAACGATCTTCCAGCTCTTCTGATAAGAACTTGTCAATACGCTCTCCTGCTTCATGTTCAACGGTGAAAAATTCGCTCAAGCTCTTCCTCCTTATAATAGAAAAACAGTAAGAATACTACAAAAAATGCAGACAACGTCACATAGATATCCGCCACATTAAAGATTGGGAAATCAATCAGCTTAAAATAGAAAAAATCTACCACAAAGCTTTGGCTTACACGGTCAATACAATTCCCGAAAGCCCCTGCCATGATCATGACAACGCAGAAGCGCAAGGGAAGGAAACGTTTTTCCATAGGAACTTTGGCATAGAACCATATTGCGACCCCACTGATGATCAGAACACTGATAATAAAAAATATCTGCTGATTCTGAAACAGTCCAAAAGCAGCTCCTCTGTTTTCCAGATAATGTAATTCGAATATATCCTTCAGGATAATATAAGGCTCCCGATCCTTCAGATGGATTACGGCCAGATGTTTTGTAAACTGGTCAATCACAACCCCGATAAATACAACGAAAACAGCCATTATATAATGAATTGTTCGGTTTTCAGGCTTTCTATTTGTAGTAGATTCTGTATTCATAATGCCTCGCTAACTATATTTTCTGACGGAGATATAATATCGCCCCTTTTTTGTCTCCGATAAAATGCCCTGATACGTAATCCTCCCCATTCCGCGCACGGAGATGATATCACCGTCTTTGACATTATAACCGTTACTTGTAATGAGTTTTCCGCCCACATACACTTTACCAGCCTCAACATAAGCTGTCAGCTTGCTCCTTGACATAGGAAACGCAACAGACAGCACGGTATCCAGCCTTATAGAAGGTACGGTGCCCTTAATCTCTGTAAAATTGGGATCATAGCAGATATCTTTGGCATCTTTTAACGTACATCTTATAACAGTATGGCGTATCCGCGTCAGATTGTCGATTACGTAATCTGCTATTTCTCCACATAAAAACACGATTGCGTAATCTTTTTCCACAATAATATCACCGAATTTGCATCGTTCAATCCCAAGATTCATAATTGAGCCCAGATAATCCCGATGGGACAGGTCTTCAGCAAATTTGCTGTTTACGGGACGGATTTCTACTGCACGGATCGGGTATTCATATTCATAATAAAGAGCATCAGGCAGGAATGCTATCATCTGACGCTCTGATAACTCATAGCCGCCGTATGTTTCATATCTTGACGGAAACATATCTTTCGGTGTTGTATGAAGTATATGAAGTTCATTCAGGTTCAGAAAATCTGAAAAAATTACGATATCCCGTTGAAACGCCTGATTAGATAGATCAATCAGGCGTTTTCTAAGCATAATCTCTTCTTTATTCATATTACAGATAATCCCTTTACAGATAATCCCTTAAAATCTTGAGCGCATGGAAGACGCATCGAAAGAGGTGTTCAGAAGATCCTGTAAATCTCCGGAAATCTCTACATTTGTTGGTGTCACCAGGAATATGTAGTTCGAGATCTTCTGAAGATTTCCGCTGATCGCATAAGTAGCACCGGATGTAAAATCAATGATTCTCTGAGCCACTTCAAGGTCAAGTCCTTCAAGATTCAAAATCACCGTACGACCGCTCAAAAGAGTCTCGGTAATCTCACGAGAGTCCTCAACAGAAGCCGGTTTTACTACACAAACTTCCATGTTCCCTCCTCGTCTGGCAGGTTGGCGCATCGGTGTCACCTTACTGCCTGAACGGGAACTTTTTGAAGACTTTGTCGGAAGATCATACTCCCCATCCTCTTCATCGTAATCGTCCTTGTGTCTGCTGAAAAAACTCTTCCTGGGCTTTTCTTCGTAATCATCTTCATATTCATCATCATAGAAATCATCGTAATCGTCCTCATCATCACTTAACTTCATGATATCTAAGAACTTATCTAATACACCCATTTTAAAACTCTCCTATCTTACGTTTATACATGCGAATAATCGCGTTCCCCGAAGATCCCGGTTCCAACGCGAACCATAGTCGCACCTTCTTCTATGGCGATTGCATAGTCATTGGTCATACCCATAGAAAGTATACTCATATTAACATTATCAACGTTTTTGTTTGCAATGTCAACAGATAATTTGCGCAAACGTGCGAAAACAGCCCGATTTTCTTCGGCATTTTCCACAAAGGGGGCTATTGTCATAAGTCCAAGAACGAAAATATTGGAAAAATGCGAGATTTCATCTACAAAAGCATCTACATCTTCCGGAAGAAGCCCGAATTTGGTATCCTCTTTTGCCACATTAACTTCAATTAATATATTTGCGATCAGGTTATGTTTCCTTGCTTCTTTATTAATCGTCTCGGCAAGTCTGACAGAATCAACGGAGTGGATCAGGTCCACCTTATCGATAATATATTTTACCTTATTGCGCTGGAGATGACCGATCATATGCCAGTGGATATCCTTTGGGAGCGCCTCATATTTATCCGCAAGCTCCTGCACCTTATTTTCTCCGAATATGCGCACGCCCAGATCATAGGCTTCTTTAAGTGTCTCGACCGGCTTTGTCTTGCTCACGGCGATCAGCGTAACATCTTTCCGTTCCCTTCCTGATCTTTCACAGGCTTTTTGAATCTTCTTTTCTACGTTCTGCAAATTTTCCTTCAGCATCCTGTTCACCTCTTAAAATACAACATCGTTTTCCTTTACATAAGCGCCATCAAGAGCAATATGGTCATAATCCGTAAGGCTGTAATCATTGCCGGATTTTACAATATAATACTCTTCACTCTCGCAAAGAATTTCAATCTGTTTAAAAACTGCATAACCTTTATTAATATTATAAACTCCTTTTAAATCCTTTGTCTCCTTTAATGTGAACGTGTCTGTAGATTCCGGCTTTAAAAGGACAGTATCTTTATCATCAAAATCTAACGGGTTAAGATAGACCATATCTGTTTCCTGATCCCAGAAATATACGTCTGTTTTTTTGAATTTCGCCTGACCGGTCCCGTCATTTATCAATACTCCTGTCTCATTGCTGTTTCCACCCTGTGTGAGATAATCCCTGGGTACAGTGTAAAATGCTTTTTTTACAACGGATGACTTCGGTATCTTAAGTCCGGTCTCATCTTCCAGGATCAGCTCAACATCCAGATAACGCTCTTTTGCATAACGGATCATTGCATTATCAAAAGTCAAAAATCCAAGGTTGGAATCTGGCGTATTGTATATTATAAAATCCGCCCGCTCCGTCTGATTATCTTTGGAGAATTTCACCTTTACGCGCTTAGTCTCCGCCATCTCCTGAGCCGCCGCATCACTTAATGGGATGACCAGTGTCCACGTATCCTCCGTAATAAGTTTATAGATTGGAGATCCGGACTTTACAGCCGTATTATTCGCTGTTGTCTGCACTTGATAGTTATCTTTGGATAACATGGATTCTGTTACATCCTCAAGTTTCAGAGATTCAAAACCGTCGATAGAATACATAATGATCCCGTCGGAGGCTGCCTTATATACCTTGAGAGAGTCATCATCTTTTTCTAACATCTCTTCTAACTGGATCTGTCTGCTCTGGCTCGATCTGCTTTCCAATGCTGCCTCCAGATTATTCTTTAACGTATAGACATCTCTAAACTGCGTTTCATTGGAATTTTCCGCAAAGGATTGGATCTTTAAAAGCAGAGCGGACTGTTCCTCTGAAGACAGCTGGGAGGATTCCTCAGATCTGGTATCTTTAAAATTCAACTTCTCATCTGAAAGGGTATATACGTCCGTCTTAGCTCCCACCTTGCTCCCTTCTGAAGCAAAATAATTAATATATCCGTCTGATTCCGAAGAAATAACGGTCTCATCGCGGATAACCAGACCGGTATATGCTGTATCTTTTAGGATAGAGCCCTCCCGGACCTCATATACGGATATATGCTTATCCGTAAGGTAAGTGAGAACTGTCACGGCCAGATAGATTAAAATCACCCCAAAGATCACAACACCAATATTAAAATGTGGTTTTCTTCGATATACTTGTATATTTGTTAATTTATTCCCGGTCAATATTATGCCTCCTGCAATTTATCCAATGCGGCGCCATTCAGATAATGGAAACTTTTCCCCTGATAATGGTCCCCTGATGACATCTTATCCACAACTTCGTCTCTGAGTTTCCACCAGCTGCATTCCCAGTTTGAAAAAACCGCGTCTTTTTGGGGAACACGGCTAAAAAGACGCTCCACTGCCATATGGGGACTTATATTTTCTAAAAACAGAATCACCCGGTCAATATATTCTTCCTTTGTGCATACCGCTATTGTACCACCTTCAAACTCTTCACACAACCTTGTGTTTTTAGCAATATATAAGGAATGGATCTTCACGATATCCACCTTCAGGGCAGAAAGAAAACGGGCCGTCTGGATGCAGTCTGTCCTGTCGTCTCCGGGAAGATTAAGGATCACATGAGCACATACTGCAAAGCCATATTCTTTAATCTGAAGAGTCGCATCCACAAATTCCGCGATCCCATGCCCTCTCCCGATTCTCTCAAGAGTATGATAATTCACAGTCTGAAGTCCAAGTTCAATCGTGACATCTATCTGATATTTTTTGGAAATATCTTTTAACACATCAAGATAATCTCTTCTTATACAGTCCGGTCTGGTAGAGATAGCGATGGCGGCGATATCAGACACACCTGCCGCTTCTTCAACATAAGCCGTGAAGTCATGAAGAGGAAGAAATGTGTTGGTATAATTTTGAAAATATGCAATAAACTTATGTGCATGGTACTTTGCCTCAATATGCTCTTTTGTCTGCATAAGCTGTCCGGTTACAGACACAGAGCTATCCATTGCCTCAAATCCGGTTC
>CAZNXL010000059.1:0-9251 GCA_964577075.1 uncultured Dorea sp.
GATACAGTGACTTGTCGCCAGTTTCCTAACTTGACATTCGCTCCACGGAAAACCTACTATTATAAGTAGCAACCTCACGCTTCTCAGCTATCATGTCACAGCTTTTTTAGTATATATGATGATTCCACTTATTTCAAGTCTTTTACAAGAAATATTGTATTTTTTTTAGAACAATTTTACAATACTATGTCAAAAAAAAGACCGGTCCGATTACGGAATCAGCCGGTCTTTCCTCTAAATTTGTAATCAATTATTTGTCAGCAGATTTCCCTCGTTCTTTTTTGAATACTTTTACCATAAAGTAAGCAAATCCGCCTACATATCCTACGATAGTAATCACCATCATAATAATTGCATCCATCGTCATAATACACTACCTTCTTTCTATTCTTATTGACAATCCTCGTCCTTCGTGATTGATCCTTTTCCTGTCTTCTTATTAAAGAATTTCGTAAGTGCGAGCCCGAGAATAATAACCACTGCAAACTGTAAAATAATCGTTCCCGTGTTATCCTGTATGATAAATGGATTCATCCATGTATCCGGGAACCAGTCCTTCGTCTGGATAAGCCAGTAGATAACCATGACTGCAACAAGAACAGGCATAAGGTACATACATACATTGAAGTATGCCTTTGGGAAATGCATGCCAGCGCCCTCTGCATTGACTTCTTCTTTTCTGAGTTTTTCAACACCATACTTGATTGCGACAAGAGCAATCAGAGCTCCGCTAACCAGAAGTCCTACGCCCCATACCCAGTCCTGATTGTCAATGTTGTTCAAAGACCATGCTGAGAAGCAGCCTACAAGGAATCCGGCAACGCAGATATATACAACTGCCTTTTTGCGAACAATTCCTAAATCAACAAGCACTTTTACGCCTACCTCTATCATCGAGAATAAAGAGGTAATAGCGGCAACTGCAAGTACGACAAAGAAAATGAAGGAAATCACTCTTCCGCCTGGAATTGTTGAGAACAACTGGTAAATATAGATAAATGTAATCCCGAAATTACCCTGAGCAAGCGCTTCATTGGCTGCTTCCGGCGTAGCGGAAAGAGCACAGATAGCAGGGATTACAACCAGTCCGGATAAAATCGCTCCAAGATTGTCCCCAAGACCCATGATCATACAGCTCGTTGGAATATCTTCATCTTTCTTAACATAATTCGCATATGTAATAATGAAGCCCCAACCGGCACCGGTTGACCATGCCGCCTGTATAAATGCCTGAATCCACGTATTCGGGCTGAACAGGTATTCACTCTTGATGGTAAAGAGATACTGAAGCCCCTGATTTGATCCCGGCAACGTAACAGCATAGATAGCCAGACCTACAAGTATAATGAATAGCGCCGGAATAGCAACCTTGCAAAACTTCTCAATCCCCTCTGCAACTCCCTTATATACGATGAAACACGCCGCTGCGAAGCCAATCGCATGGAAAATAATAACCTGTAAAGGAGAGTCTGTGAATGCCGTCCACATAGCTGACGTTGTCTCCGTTGTCATGTTAGGCTGGAAAGAAGTGAATGAATTAACTGCATACTTCATGCAGTATCCCTGAAGCACACAATAATAACTCATCAGGAAGAAACAAACCGCTGCAACGAAGAATCCCATCCATGTATATTTTTTCCCGCCCATATCGCGGAAGGATCCAACCGTTCCGAGTCTTGTTTTCTTACCGATAGCCATCTCCGCCGAGAGAAGCGGCACCGCATAAATCAACATGGCAATCGTCCAGGCTAAAATGAAAGCCCCACCGCCATTCGCCGCACATATTCTCGGGAAACGCCATACGTTACCCGTTCCGATACACATACCCAGCGCTGCTGCAATATAACCTATTGTACTAAAACCTTGTTGTTTTTGTTCCATAAAGCAACCCCCATTCTATTATTATCAAAAAATGAATATACCAAGTGATTGTTTAGCTATCCATTTTTGTTAATTTTACTACAAGCAGCGATCGAAGTCAATATAAATATTACAATTCGTAATTCCGTCATAAGTTTTTCTTATATCATTGGCATTTTTGCCAGAACGATCAAGACATTTCTGATGGCCCGATACTTTTTTCTTGTTTTCTATCAGTTTTATCTATATACTATAGTTGTATATTTTAAATCCAGCGAGGAACACAAGAGATGAAAAAAAATGTTTTCCGGTTATCACTGATACTCATCTTAACTTTATGCGCCACCTTTTTTACTGCCCTGACTTTAAAAGCGAATATCGGTACCTATGCCTGCTGGGATGCTCTCAGTGTCAATGTGTCACAGCTTACAGGACTCAAGGTTGCGCATTTCAGTATGATCATGAACGTGATCTGCGTGTTTCTGCAGATCATAATGCTGCGGAAGGATTTCAAACCAGTCAGGTTTCTGCAGATTCCTTTTGTCATTTTATTCAGTTCTCTGGTGAATTTCTTTTATTATAATGTCTTAACTTTTGAACTGCACAATTATATGATCCGTTTTGTTGTGTGCATCCTGTCGATCATTGGAGTGGCTTTTTTTCTTGGAGTTCTGACCTCATTGAATCTGATCACTCTTTCCGTGGAGACTACCTGCAGCATTGCCAGTGGAAAGTATTCCATAGATTATGCAACCCTGCGTATCGGGATCGATGTGATCTGCATAATAGCGTCGCTGACGCTTACTCTGGTCTTCGGACTCACTTTTACAATTCGTGAAGGAACATTGATAGCCATGATACTGCTCGGGTCGTTAGAAAAAGTCTTTATGAAGCTGTTACAACGGTTTTCAGCGAAAGTAGAAGCGCTCTGATTGTGCATACATTACAAAAAAAATGTATTTTACCCCATCATTAATGAGCAAATTATTGACTTTTCTATTGCTTGATGATAGAATGGTTACATACACAAGAATGGCAGATCGGGGTGTCATTTTTGTAGAAGAGTTATTATTTTCATAGAGTATGGAGGAGGAAAATTATGTTATTAGCACTTCAAATTTTGTTTGGCGCTTTGGTAGCTGGAACTGGTATTGGGCTTATCGTTGATATTGCCAAAAACCGTATGGATGAGCTCAAAAAAGCAACGGGAAAGCAGTGGGCAGCCGGTTTTACAGTCGGTGTTATCGCTAACTTCCTTGACACACTTGGTTGTGGTTCTTATGCACCGTCTACGTTCATGTATAAGCTCTTCAACCAGATGGACGATATCGACATACCTGGTACTTTGAACGTTGGAGATACTTTCCCGGTTATCTTTGAGGCATTTATCTTCACGGCATCTGTAGATTGTGATCCGGTATTCCTTTGGATTATGTACATCTGCGCAGCCATTGGTTCCTTCGGATTTGCTACTATCGTAACAAAATGGCCGCGTAACAAGATCAGATACGCTCTTGGCTGTGTTATGATCCCTCTTGCGGTTATCATGTTTTGCAAGAATACCGGTTTTGGACCTTTCGGAAGTGTAGGTACTGCTATAGGTTTATCGGGTTGGAAGCTGATCGTAGCTGCTGTCCTTAATATCTTATGGGGCGCTCTTATGGATATCGGATTTGGTCTGTATGCGCCATGTATGGCTACATGTCTTCTGCTCGGTGTAGATGCAGGAGCTTGCTTCCCGGTATTCATGGGTTCCTGTGCGGTTCTTATGCCGGCTTGTTCCATCGAGTTTATCAAGTCACACAGATACGACGTAGCGCATACGATTGGTAACGCTATCGGCGGATGTATCGGTGTATTTATCGCATGGAAGTTTGTTACAAGTCTTCCGATGTTCTGGCTTATCAACCTTATTTGCGTAGTTCTGATCTGGACTTCTTATACTTTGATCAGCGCTGCTAACAAAGATAGAAAGGCAGGAATCGCTTAGATTATTTTGACATCTGTCTGTTACTTACATAAATGGCAGCCTCAGTGAAGGCCGCCATTTATGTAAGTTAAAAAATTATTTTACGTTCTAATGTAAATACTATGATGAGAATCGGAGAAATGGTATGTTCATAAACGAATATGTAATGGATCGAAAGCGTTATGATAAATGGGCAACTCCTAAATTTTGGAAGTTACCTGTTTTTTATGTATATTGTGTCATCTTTGTGGCCGGTATATTCGGATGGATCTATTTTAATCGGGTCAATGCTTCCGCGAGATGGCAGACGGTTGGCGCTTTTCTGACGTTTGTTGCCGTATACAGAGGTGTTTTTTTCAACTGGATGCATGCTGACAAGACATTTCGTCTTACCCGTCAAAAATACTTCAATGACCAAAACTGGACTTGTAAGGTAATTGTCGGAGACAAAAAAATTTCTTTGTATATCAATGGAAAAATCAATAATACCGTTGAGTGGGGAGATATATTGAGATTTGAAGAGGCAAAATCCTATTTCAAGCTGGTAACTGATGAACATAATGAAGGTGTTATGCTTGATAAGTTATGCTTTACCGAGGGAGATGCAGATAGTTTCAAGCAATGGATGCTTGACAATCACCCCGAGATCCCGTCCGGTCCGATTGCTCCAATGTTTGACAAATAAAGAAGCCAAAAGAAGAGCACGGCATCTTCGCAAATGCCGTGCTCTTCTTTTGGTATGTCATTGAGAGGTTTTTCCTCGTTGCATTGCAGTTTCGTCTTATATACAAAGCTGGGGAATGCTCCTCATATGAGGAAAGTATATATTAATTGAAGTCCACCTTCGCAAGACTGTTCTTGGGGAAAACAGCCGGCAACAGTGTAACTGCAATAACAACCTTAATAGGCCGCTAACTTATAATACAGTAATCAAAAAGAATAGCAATCATCTTCTACAAGACAACCGCCATTGGTTTTTCGCATCCAAGTTATTATTAATATAGCATTTCTCCATCG
The DNA here is from genome assembly GCA_964577075.1 of uncultured Dorea sp. Taxonomy (GTDB): domain Bacteria; phylum Bacillota; class Clostridia; order Lachnospirales; family Lachnospiraceae; genus MD308. Next base: position 4,847 of record CAZNXL010000059.1, read on the forward strand.
TCACGTCAATACTTTACTTGGCAAAAGTCATTTTTTATGCATTCCACCAAATATTTTTATTTTTCCAAAAATATCTTTGAACATTTTACCCCGGCATAAAATAAAAACTCTGTTTTACGTAGTAATTATGCATAATATAAGAGAGTTCCCCACTGATATATCTGTACAATCAGCAGGGAACTGTTTCCTTCATGCCATATTTCTCTATTTTTCCTGATCTTTCCTTCTCATCTTAAGCTTCAAAAGCGCCTTAGCTTTCAGGCAATCGATTCTATCCATATTATTCTCTCCTACGACATCTGTCTCCTCGCCGCTTTCACTCTTATTAATGTCCACAATGGCATCCAGATAATCATTCACAACCACAAACTGCGCAACTGTGCCATTAAAAGTGATTCCTGTTACCGGGATCCCGCGAATCCCAATCTGCTCTATCGTGTTCGTGTAGTCTACATGACTGTTTCCCCATCCGTCACAGGAGATGATAACGCCATCCGCTCTCATACACTCTGCCGCAACGGCAGCTCTTGTACCGACCAGCATCTTATCCTCGTTTCCATCTGGCGAACCAATTAACATAATTCCCATCAGATCAAGGTCTGTATCTTCCGCCACCACCTCAAGAAGAGGATCTCTAAAATGATGTAAGGATGTTTCTTTTGTAGATGGACCAATTCCCATACTCTCTCACCTCCTACTGCATGGAACGGATGATTCCGTCACGGTATTCATTCGGAGTTACAATGATTGGCATATTCCCCATATCAATAATGGACTTGCCGCCTTCTACGCCAGACGGCTCTTTTGAAAACAAATGCGTATCATACATCGCTCCCTGCCCGGCCACCTGTTTCATAATCAGAATTCTCTTCTTGCCTGGTCTGACTATATCATGATATTCATGGCGCTCTGTACACTTGTCACCTTTAAACTTCTTAAGCTTATCTCGATAGCTTTGGATAAACTTATCACATGCGCGATGAGCAGCCGTCGGTCCTGGTCTTTCCTGCCCCATACCAGCGGTAAGTGTTACATCAAAGGATATGATATAATCATCATCTCCCGGCGTTCCGGCGCGATTCAGATACAATTTTTCTTTCAAATTTCCTTCCGAAGAACCGAATTCATGGCACTGTTTTCCATTCACATCCACACCTGTAAGCATTACGTATACACCAGTAATCGTATGTGTGATGCCTTCCCCAAGCTTACCTAATACTTTTGTTGATATCGGTACGATATCCATAATGGTATTTGTCCATCTGTCATGATCGCCCGGCTTAATGATCTGAATATCGATCTTTTCAAGATATTCTTCCCCGGCAACAAGCCCATCTATCATCTCCTTGCTGACCGTCATATGCCCGTCAACCGTAATGTCATTATGCTCTCCCCACTCAACTTCTGTCATGTGGTATGCCTTGATCACGAGACGTCTCAAATCCTTTACCTCATCAGCCACTTCTCTCCACCTCCTAAATTACATGTTGCTTTGCTATATATATTATACGATATTGCGGATTTTTTTCCAATATATCCATGTGCTTTATTTTTGAAAAAAAGGGCAGATGCAAGACATCTGCCCTTAATGAACTACTTCTGATTAGATCTTTGCTACATACTCAAATGGCAGTGATACGATCTTTCCAGGTGTCTGGATCTCTACTAACTGCTCAAGAGTTGCCTTTACAATCTGTGTCTGCTGTTCAACATTGTGCGGTCCACCTGCATTAGCGCCCATAGGTACCAACGGAGCAACTGCACGAGGAGTGCCAGTCTGACGAACAACTGGCGGAAGAGCTGCAATAATAATTGTAGGAATTCCAGCTTCTTCAATCGCTCTCTGCACCAATACTGCAGAGCGGTGACAGGTTCCTCATCCAGCGGTGAGGATTACTGCATCAACATCCTCTTCTTTGAACATCTGTGCGATAGCCGGACCAGTCTCTCCTTTGAATTTTTCCTGGTTTCCGCCACCACCCATGAATCCAGCGTGTACCGGAGCACAAGCTCTGATAAATCCTTCTGCAGCTAATTCATGAATTCTGTCAATCGGGAACATACAGTTAATGTCCTTGTTAACATCGCTGTTATCATATCCGCCATGGGATACCATCAAAAAGTCAGATGGTGTTGTGTTCTCTATCTTTCTCCATGTAAAGTCACCGGCAAGATTGAATCTCTCCTGATCCTTCTTATGAACACCTGCTGCTGTAGCAAGAGCGATAGACATATCTTTAAGCTCTTTTGTTACAGGAGTCCATACAGCCGGTGGAGTAATAGGAACGAATATTTCTGATTGTAAACCTTTAACAACCGTTAAACTCATTTTTAGTCCTCCTTACTTTCCAAACGTTCACGCATTTCTTCTTGTTTGCGTCGTTCTTTTTCTATATTGCTGACATATTTATCATTTATCTCCGGTCCTAGCTGTTCCGGAAAACTCATGTTCCATCCGAATTCCTGACCCGCCTTTGGTTCAGTGTCACAGATAAACATACGTTTCGGCGCTTTAAAGAACCCTAAACGGCCCTTCAAATCAACGCTGATGCTGCAGTCATCTACATCAACAACAACGCCCTCCATATAAATGATCTTATCGCCATACTTCAAACGTTCATTATTCATTCTTCAAATACCTGGATTAGTCGTATTTTGCTTTACGTTTCTCGCTCATTGGCAGAGACTGCTCATTCTCCTCAAGCTCAATCTTTTTGCCATAAGCAGCTTCGATCAGCTCAACGTTTGTAGCCTTAACGTTTGGATTCCACTTCTTCTCAGCAGCCTTTACGTCTTCTCCTGCCATAGCGGCCTTCAACATAGCAAGTGCACGAACTGCATCTTCCGGGCATAGAGTATTGTTCCCAAGAACCTCGTTTTCAATGCCGGATTCAGATTTGTTATTATCGACCATGTACTGCATATACTTGTTACCGACAACAAGCGCTCCCTGTACTGCGCAGTAAGACATCCCTACTACCGGGATTCCTCTCATACCGATCTGCTCGATGTGACTTGCGAAGTCAATATGGTTGTTGCCGAAGCCTTCTGTTGTAACAAAAGCTCCATCCGCATCCATCATCTCTACTGTATGGCCAACACGGCGGGATACGTAGAACTTCTCTGCGTTGATCTGAGGGGAACCAACAAATACTACGCCACAAAGGTCAACTTCTTCATCATGCAATACCTCAAGAACCAATGGCTCTCTCCAGTAATGTCTGGACATCTCTTTAGATGCAGGTCCGATACATGTAAGAGCATGAATACATCCATCAAGTACTTCCAATGGAGATACGCAAACCGGTACATTACCAAGGTCTACGTTAGCTCTTGCGCCAAGAACACCAACGGGCTCTACAGGAAGAATGAAGTTATCATGCATAGCTCCCTGTCCCATGATCTCTTTAACGATTACAACTTTCTTCTTTCCGGGACGGCGAACCTGTTTAAGCTCCTGAGTCTCTACTACAAGGCTCTCGTCAAGTTTCTTCATGACTTCACGAATTTCCTGTGTAATGATATCAAATGCCGTATGGGCAGCCATAGGTCCGCGGCGCTCCATGTTCGTCTTTTCCTGAACTACAATATTACCTTTGATAAAGATTTCGCCTTTATCCGGACATCCCGGACGTCCCCAGAGGATGTTCTCGTCAAGGTATCCTTCGGACGAACCGAACTCACCAATCTGAACTCCGCCTTCATCGACACCTGTCAGCATCATAACAACGCCGTCAAGTACTCTTGTAACACCTTCGCCGATGATAGCATCGCCTTCTTTTGTAGCGATTGGCTGTACATCCATGATCGTCTCTGAATATGTGTGATATAAATCAGGAGTAATGATCTCAAGATGGAAATCTTTTACTAAATCCTGATCAGCAATAACGTCTGCTTCAATTCCTTCACGGATGTAAAGAGTTGTTCCTTCAATCTTAGTCTCAGGTCCTCTCTTAACTTCTGTAATCTTGAAATGTTTTCTTGTTAATTCTCTGACTACTTTTTCTTCTTCAACTGCTGCCGGCGCCGCTGCGCCTTCAACTGCTACTGCTGCAGGTACTTCTGCAACTGCTGCGCCGCCGCCAAGCGCTCCAACCGGAATCTCAAGGTCAACGTCCTTTCCTTCTCCGATATGGATCTTGAGTACTCCTCCTGCTGCCGGCGCCGCTGCTACAGATGCCGGCGCTGCCACAGGCGCTTCCTCTGCAACTTCCTCCTCTTCCTCTGCTACAGGTGCGCTGGGAGCTTTTACTCCTTCAAGTACATCTGCTGTAAGTGGTGCAAGAGAATCACAAGTTTTTGTAAGTTTTGCTCCTAAAACCTCCTCGATAGTCAGACAACCATCAAGGTTTAATAATCCTGAATCTACCAAATCATCAAAAATTGCCGGATCTTCCAGATTTGC
>CAZNXL010000060.1:0-9238 GCA_964577075.1 uncultured Dorea sp.
TTCCGAAGGTAGACATCCTTTTGGAAGATAAAGCAGTTCAGGAAATGATCGAACGCTACGGCAGAGAGACTGTAATGGAAGCGATACATATCGAGACGGATAAGCTGAGAAAGTACATTGCAGAGACAGCTGATGAGGATAAGGCAAAAGAGCAGATCGGGCTTTTAACCTCTCATATCGGGATGACTGTTGCCGATATGCATACGCCGAATATGCGCCCGGTGATCAACGGGACAGGAACAATCCTGCACACCAATCTGGGACGTGCGCCGATCAGTATGGAGCATATGAAAAAAGTTATGGCAATTGCTACCGGATATTCCAATTTAGAATATGATCTGGAAGCAGGTACAAGAGGGGAACGCTATTCCCATTTTGAAAAGCTGCTCTGTAAGATTACCGGAGCAGAAGCAGCGATGGCGGTAAATAATAATGCGTCTTCCGTGCTGCTGATCCTAAGCTCTCTGGCAAAGGGCGGAGAAGTGATCGTGTCGCGTGGCGAGCTTATAGAGATCGGCGGAAAATTCAGGATTCCCGATGTCATGGAGCAAAGCGGCGCTTCATTAGTCGAAGTCGGAACTACGAATAAGACACATTATGATGACTACGCGAACGCTATTACAGAAGAGACAAAAGCGCTGTTAAAGGTGCATACAAGTAATTACCGGATCGTCGGCTTTACAGATTCGGCAGGTATTGATGAATTGATTCCGCTGGCGAAGGAGCGCGATCTTCCGGTGATTGAGGATTTGGGAAGCGGCGTGCTTATTGATCTTGCCAAATACGGGCTGACTCATGAGCCTACCGTGCAGGAATCCATAGCCAAAGGTGCGGATGTCGTGTGTTTTAGTGGCGATAAGCTCCTTGGAGGCCCGCAGGCAGGGATTATCATAGGCAGGAAAAGGTATATTGACATGATGAAGAAAAACCAGTTAACCCGGGCGCTTAGAATTGATAAATTTACAGCGGCAACGTTGGAGCTGGTGCTTCAGGAATATTTATCTGAAGAAAAAGCTGTTCTGAATATCCCGGTTTTAAGAATGATCTCAGAACCGCTGGAGGAAGTAAAAAAGAGGGCGAATTCGCTTGGAAGGCTGATGAGATCCGCAAAACTTCCGGCAAAGATAGAGGTAAAGCCATGTGAATCTCAGATTGGAGGAGGATCGCTTCCGCTGGAGCGCATTCCGAGCATGGCGGTTATGATCCGCCCTGAAAGGATCAGCATAACGGAGTTAGAAGAGCGCATGCGCCGCCTTCCGGTACCGGTCATCCCGAGGACAGCGAACGACAGGATCATTTTGGATGCGAGAACGCTTCAAAAGAGGGATATCAAGCTGATCGCCGATCAGTTGAAAGAATTAAAGGTACTGGAATAAAGGAAAGAAAAGATGAAAAACGTTATTATAGGGACAGCCGGACATATTGATCACGGCAAGACAACATTAATTAAAGCATTAACAGGAAGAAATACGGACCGATGGGAAGAAGAGCGTAGAAGAGGCATTACGATTGATCTGGGATTTACTTACTTCGATCTGCCAGGTGGTGACAGAGCGGGAATCATCGACGTACCGGGACATGAAAAGTTTATTAATAACATGGTTGCAGGCGTCGTAGGTATGGATCTGGTACTTTTGGTAATTGCAGCGGATGAGGGAATCATGCCGCAGACGAGAGAGCACATGGATATCCTTCATTTGCTCGGGATAGAAAAGAGTATTATCGTTCTGAATAAATGTGATCTTGTCGATCAAGAGTGGCTTGAACTTGTAGAGGAAGAAGTAAAGGAAGAACTGGAGGGGACTTTTCTTGAGAAAGCTCCGGTTGTCAGGGTTTCCTCTGTTACAGGGGAAGGTCTTGATCATCTGGTCGAACAGATTGATCATATGGCGAGTGACGAGGTTACACCGAAAGATATCTATACGATTCCACGACTTCCGATCGACAGAGCCTTTTCATTGTCTGGCTTTGGTACGGTGATCACCGGAACACTTGTGTCCGGCACGATTCGCAGGGAAGACGTACTGGAAATGTATCCGATTGGAAGAGAGAGTAAGATCCGCAGCATTCAGGTACATGGTGTAGATAAGAATGAGTGCTATGCCGGACAGCGCGTGGCGATCAATCTGTCGAACATCAAGAAAAAAGAGATTCAAAGAGGATGTGTGCTTGCCCCTCCGGGAAGTATGAAGGAAACGGATCTTTTGGATGTAAGGCTTAATGTTTTAGACAGTTCTGTGCGCATATTGACAAATCATGAGCGACTCCACTTTTTCACAGGGACAAGTGAGATCCTTTGCCGCGCGATTCTCCTGGACAAGGAAGAGATCGGCCCGGGTGAGAGCGGGCTGGTTCAGCTTAGACTGGAGGAGAAGATAGCAGTGCGCCGCGGGGATAAATTTGTTGTGAGATTCTATTCTCCGATGGAGACGATCGGCGGCGGGGTGATTCTTGAACCGAATCCGGCTATCAAAAAGCGCTTCCGGAAAGAAGTGATCGAAGAGCTTGAGAGAAAGGAATCGGGTTCCAGTGTAGACGTTATAGAGCTTCATGTGAAAGCGTACAGGGAGACGATGATTACAGTGGCGGAGCTCGCAAAGATCACAGCTCTTTCTGTGGATGAAGTGAAGAAAGACATAGAAGAACTAAAAGAGCAGGGATTCGTGTATACATTTCCTATGCGCAAAGATACGTATGTCTGGCATGTGGATGCGGCAAATGGAGCAATCCGGACTTTAAGAGACGCATTGAGTTCCTATGAACAGAAATATCCATATCGCTACGGAATGAAAAAAGCAGAAATACAGATGAAATATTTCTCAAAGATGAAACCGAATGTATTTGACCGCATGATCGGCATGATGGAAGAAAAAGCATGGATTAAGCGTGTGGATGAATTTTTGTGTACACCGGATTATCAAGTGTGCAAGGATGAAACTTATAAAAAAATATCAGGTCGTCTTCTTGGTATATTTGAAAAGGCGCAGTTTGACTTTGTGCGCTATTCAGAAATCGAATGTAAAGGGACCTCAGGAGAGATTGTGGATGACATACTCAACATATTGCTTCAGGAGCATTGTGTTGTAAAAGTTACGGAAGATATGTATACTTTGCAGAAGTATATGGATGAAGCAAAAGAAGTGATCAAAAAGAAATTAGAGGAAGATCCGGTCATCACAATTGCGCAGGTAAGGGATTTGTTCTCAACAAGCAGAAAGAGTGCAAAGCCTATTTTAGAATATATGGATAGCATAAAAGTGACTAAGAAGACAGGCGCAGAAAGTGAAAGGGTAAAATATTAATGAACTTAAAACAGTTAGAGGCCTTTGTGAAGGTTGCAGAAAGCGGCAGCTTTTCAAAGGCAGCAAAAGAATTATATCTGACGCAGCCGACGATCAGCGCGCATATTTCGGCGCTGGAAAGGGATCTGCGCGTCAGATTGTTTGTTCGCAATACAAAAGAAGTAACATTGTCTGAGGATGGACAGGCATTATATAAATATGCGAGACAGATGTTTGAACTGGAATGTCAGATACTGGATTATTTTAAATTGTCTGGAAAAGGTGTGTCAAAACACTGTATTACGATAGCGGCATCTACAATTCCGTCTCAGTATCTGCTCCCGGACGTGTTGATGGTGTTTAAGGAGAGATATCCTAACGAGCAATTCAAGTTGATCGAGACGGACAGCGCACAGGTTGTTACACAGATAGTGGAAGGTACGGCAGACGTTGGCTTCACAGGGACTGTACTGGAGAAAAAGTATTGCAAATATATTCCCTTCTATAAGGATAAATTAGCAATCATTACCCCTAATACAGAGAAGTATCAACAGCTTAAGAAACAGGAGGGTAAAGATATTTCATGGATTCAGAATGAACGTATCATAATGAGGGAAGAAGGCTCCGGTACGCGTAAAGAGGCGGAAAAACAGCTTCGTCAGGCGGGAATTAAGGTGAACGAGCTGGACATTATTGCGAGTATAGAGAATCCGGAGACGATCAAACGTTCCGTGCGTCAGGGAATGGGGGTATCCATTTTATCCCAGCTGGCAACAAGAGAAGAAGTACAAAATGGGGACATTCAGGCATTTGAAATTCCGAAATCAAATGAAGGACGCGATATTAACCTTGTCTATAATAAAAACAGCCGATTATCAAAGAATGTAGAGCGTTTCATTAAAATAATAAAAGAAATTTATGAGGTTTAAAATATGATCTATTTGGATAATGCAGCGACCACTATGCACAAGCCGCAATGCGTAATCGATGCAGTAGTTACTGCAATGAGTTCTATGGGGAATGCAGGAAGAGGCGCAAATGAGGCATCTTTAAGTGCATCAAGGATTATTTACGATACAAGGGAGAAGCTGTGCAGGCTTTTCGGAGGGACAAGCCCCAGGCAGGTTGCTTTTACAAATAATTCTACAGAAAGTCTGAATGTTGCAATCAAAGGCCTTTTAAAGCCGGGAGACCATGTGATCACGACAATGCTGGAACATAATTCGGTTCTTCGTCCTTTGTATGAAATGGAAAGGAAAGGCGTGAGGCTGACAATTGTAAGAAGCGATCCATTAGGCCGGATCGACATTAACGATATTGAAAATGCGATTTGCGCAGATACAAAGATGATTGTGTGTACCAATGGTTCTAATCTGACAGGAAATTATGTGGATGTGAAAGCAGTCGGAGAGATTGCAAAGAAGCGGCAGGCGCTTTTTGTGGTAGACGCATCACAGACAGCCGGCGTATTTCCGATAGATGTAGAGGACATGAAGATAGATGTGCTATGCTTTACAGGACATAAGGGACTTTTAGGGCCACAGGGAACGGGTGGCATCTATGTGCGGGAGGGAATAGAGATTCCGCCGTTGAAGTCTGGAGGAAGTGGAGTTCAAACTTATAATAAGTCGCATCCGAAAGAGATGCCGACAGCATTGGAGGCAGGAACGCTTAACGGGCATGGCATTGCAGGGCTTCATGCTGCGCTCCAATATCTGGAAGAGACTGGGATCGATGCAATCCGAAAAAGAGAGCAGAGCTTGATGTGGAAGTTCTATGAAGGTGTCAGGGAAGTTCCGGGAGTTACAGTATATGGAGATTTTACGACAAGAGAGCGATGCCCGATTGTGGCCTTGAATATAGGTGATTATGATTCCGGAGAGGTGAGCGATGAACTGTTAGTCGGGTATGGGATTTCTACCAGACCGGGTGGGCACTGTGCGCCGCTTATGCATGAAGCGCTTGGCACAGTCTCACAGGGAGCGGTCAGATTCAGTTTTTGCCATTACAACACAGACGAAGAGATTGAAACTGCGATCCGTGCAGTCAGGGAGCTTGCCAGGGAGGAAGAATAAGTTATGAGAAAAAAGGAACTTAAGCTTGTGGTAACATTTCATACGACAGCAGATGCTATGGCGATGGAGAAGGAGTGTAAAGAGCGGGGTGTACCGGGAAGGATCATCCCGGTCCCGAGGTCAATATCAGCAGGTTGCGGATTATCATGGTGTGCGGAGCTTGCCGATAGAGAACAGATCGTATCCATGATGAAAACAGTTGGAATCAGAGAAGAAGAAATTCACGAATGCATGGTATAAGAAAAACGGGTACTTTGATTATGTTATCAAATCAGAGTACCCGTTTAAGGGTTATAAGGATTCTTCATGATCATACTCCTTTGACGAAGGTATCTAATACATGGGGGAGAAGCTTATCGCTATATCCGGACAGAGAATATTTTCCTTTAAACAGCGCCCAGTCATATAAAAGCGCCCGCTCATACATTGCATAGATCTTCATTAATTCTTCCGGTGTGCTTGTCTTCTTAAATTCACCGCATTCTAAACCTTCGCTTATTATTTCTGTAATCCATTTGTAATAAAAACGTTTCTGGTCAGACAAAGATTTTTGATCCTTAGTGACTAATTGTGACGAATAGAGATATGCCAGCAAATTGATGTCAACACTTTTTTCTATCATATAGAATAATTCATGATTCAAAAACAGCAGCTTATCATAACAGGAAAGATCAGGATCTATCACAGAAGAAAGCTCTTCGTATTTTTCATCAAAAAGATAAGACAAACTGTTAAGCAAGGCCTCTTTCCCTTTGAAATAATGATAAAATGTGCCCTTTGAAGTTTTTGACGCTTCAATAATATCTTCAATCGTGGTGTGTTCGTAACCGTTTTTGTAAAAAAGATTCCATGCAGCTTTTACAATGCGGCTTTTCGTGGATCGTCGTTTTCTCGGCATTGGCATCATTCCTTTCTGCATTTTTATAAAGACAAGTATATTGTATCATTAAACAAGGGATGATATAAACAGAAGCGGATTATAATAATCCGCTTCTGCAAATTAATATAGACTAAAATCAACCCCGAAAGAAATTAGCCTACTAAGAAACCATACTTTAACGGATCCGCAGGATCGATCAGATATGTAGCGACACCCGTCAGATAAGCAGAGCCAGTGATCATAGGAATAACCGCGTCATAATCACCAATCCTGGTTTCTTCTTTGATCACACCCTTGAAGGTTGTGCCGATAAAGCTTTCATAGATGAATTCCTCTCCAACACCGAGTTCACCCCAGCCGTGAAGTGTAGCAAGCTTAGCGCTTGTACCGGTTCCGCATGGAGAACGGTCAGCCTGCGCATCACCGAATACAACCACGTTTCTCATAGTAGCTTTGTCCGGATTTGGCGTAGGGCCATAGAATTCAACAAGGTCAACTTCCGTAATATCAAGAGTCGGATGCTGAATCTCAATCTCTGCATTGATCTTGTCACGCAGCTTCATACCAAGCGCGGTATATGTAGGAACGGTTTTTGCGTTGATCTCGCCAATATCCAGCTTAGTTGTGTCAACTAACGCAAAGAAGCTTCCGCCGAAAGAGATCGTATAAGGGATCTCAATGCCGTCGATAACAGCGGTTAAGTTATCCTTGTAGATAAATGCCGGAACATTCGTCAGTGTAACTTCTGTAACTTTCCCGTCCTTTACCTGAGCCTTCGTGCGGATGATTCCGGCAGGCGCTTCGAGAACTACTTCGTTCTCTCCCTCCCTGGATTCAACGAGCCCTGCTTCGATCGCTACTGTAACAGCTCCGATCGTACAGTGTCCACACATGTTAAGGTATCCGCCTGTATCCATGAACATAACCCCAAGATCGGCCTCTTTATTGACTGGTTCACAGAGAAAAGCGCCAAACATGTCGTGATGGCCTCTTGGCTCAAGCATCAATGCTGTACGAACCTGATCGTAATTAGCTTCCATCCATTTTTTCTTTTCGATCATGGTATTTCCCTCCGGCTCCGGGAAACCGCCAATGACCATGCGGCAGAATTCGCCGCTTGTGTGAGCGTCAACCACCTGCAATGCGCTTTCGAAACGGTCGAAATTAACATTTGCTTTTAATTCCATAATGTGTACCTCCTAGATTGTTTTGAATTATATAGATATAATCTATAAACCCTATAAAAACACTTTGAAAACACACGTGTCTCCGCTGTGCTTTTTCCAAAAGAATCCATGAACAAAAACGACAGAAAATTAACAATTAGACTGCGTTCTAGTATGATGTTCAGTTTACTTAACATTATTATGGACGATAAGCCTTGAAAAGTCAACGTTTTTTTGTTATTATAAATTTAAATAAAAAACGTTGAAATATACAAAAAAATATGCTATTGTTATTTGGCATGAATGACAATATGGGGGTAGTTAGGTGACTGGTGTGCCTCCTGGTCTTCAAAACCAGTGTGGGGCGTTAGGAGCGTCCCGGGTGGGTTCGATTCCCACATGCCCTCGCCAGAAGTGTGGTTTTCGGCGCTTTTGACTGTTAAGAAATTGGCGGAAGTGATTTTTAGAGATCCACAGAGATTTATAGATTTTTTCAATAGATGATTTAGCGGAAGGTAATGAAACGGACGTGCAGTTTCGTTTTTTACTTAATAAAATTATGAAAAGGAGATGTGTGTCATGGGAAATGTGCAGATTTTATTGCGCCAGCATGTTGGTGCGCCATGTGCACCAATTGTTGGAGTTGGGGACGAGGTAAAAAAAGGTACGTTGATCGCAACACCTACCGGGCTTGGCGCGAACATCTTTTCCAGCGTATATGGAAAAGTTACCGGGATTACAGAAGACCGGATCATCATTGAGCCGGCGGATGAGCAGCCGGATGAGTTCGTGCCGATTGATGTGCCGGAAGACGCAAGCAAGCTTGATATGGTAAAAGCTGCTGGAATTGTTGGTATGGGAGGAGCAGGATTCCCTACAGGTGTTAAGCTTAATATCAATTTAGCGGAGACACCTCTGGGTGAGATCGATCCGGAGATTAATCCGGAGCTTCCGGAGGATTTTAAGATCGACTGTGGATACATCCTTATCAATGCAGCTGAATGCGAACCGGGACTTGAACACAATATCAGACAGATCGAAGAACAGTGCGATAAAGTGATCTGCGGTGTAAAATATTGTATGGAGATCACAAACGCAGAAAAAGCTATCTTCGCTATCAAGAAGAAAAATCAGAAAGCGATCAAGACATTACAGAAAGCATTGGAAGGAGAGTCCGCAATTACAATGCATTTGCTGCCGGATATTTACCCTATGGGAGAGGAACGTGCAGTAGTTAGAGAGTGTCTTGGTGTGAACCTTACAACGGCGCAGCTTCCATCAGCGGCAAGAGCAGTTGTTGTGAACCTTGAAACGGCGGCAAAGATCGCAGAAGCTGTCGATGAGAAGAAGCCATGCATTACAAAGAATCTGACTGTTCGCGGTAAATTGAACGGCGGAAATGCTGCACACGTATTTATGGATGTTCCGGTAGGCGTAAGTGTTGGGGAATTGATTGAAAGAGCCGGAGGAATTGACGGAAAATATGGTGAGATCGTTATGGGCGGAGCATTTACCGGAAAGTCAACACAGCCAGACGCACCGATCACTAAAACAACAGGCGGAATCCTTGTTACAGTTGAGTTCCCGGATCTCCATGGAGCGAATGTAGGACTTCTTGTCTGTGCCTGCGGCGGTAATGAAGACCGTATGCGTGAAATCTGTGGAAAGATGAACGGCAAGGTTGTATCTGTTGCAAGGTGTAAACAGGCAATTGAGAATAAACCTGGCGCGCCGCTTAAATGCCTGAGACCTGGTAACTGCCCGGGACAGGTTAAGAATAATTTACAGTTTAAGAAAGATAAATGTGAATATATTATTATCGGCAACTGTTCCGAC
>CAZNXL010000061.1:0-9235 GCA_964577075.1 uncultured Dorea sp.
GTTCTACACAATGGTCCTGGTGTAATCTCATCAAAATCATAATAAAGACCTCTCTCGTCGATATATTCTTCAAGGTCATATACATAGAATAACATCGGTCTTTCAAATAACGCATACTCAAATACAACAGAAGAGTAATCCGAAATACAGATATCTGCAACCGTCATCAAATCATTAATAGACATTCCTCTTCCTCTGGTCATATCATAAGCGAAAGTATCCCGATACGGTTCCGGTATCTCTGGCAACTCCAATACTGTTTGATGATGTTTAAAAATAAGAATATACTCATCCCCTAATGCCTCAGCAAATTTTTTAACATCAAGCTCACTGGGGGATACTCTTCCCGATTTAAGCCCCCTATAGGTTGGAGCATATAATATCACTTTCTTCCCCTGTGCGGCAGGAATCTCTTTATACAAAGTTTCATAACAATTCTTAACATACTCATCATCAAAAAACTCATCCGTTCTACTAACTCCAATGGGCTGAATAATTCCTTCCTCTTTACTAATCCCCATAAATTCTTCAAATACCCACGATAATTCAGGACTTGCAATAGTCACAATAGAATAATTATTATATTCTGGAAATTGTTCATATGATTTTTCTGACTTGAAATTTTTCTTTCCACTAGTACTTAATCCAATTTTTTTTAATACCCCACATCCGTGCCACAGTTGAATTACTTTTGTCTCTTTTCTAATTTTTAAATATCCCATTAAATCATTAGATTCATGTACAAATACTGCTTTCGCCGTTGCCATTTCACGTACAAATTTCTCTGCATTTCTAAAATACTCTGAATATCCTATTTCTCCTCTATGCAATTCGCGTAAAATGACATTATATTTTCCATCTTCTTTCAATTTATTATAAATATATTTACAACTTTGATTTAGACCACTTCTAGGTTGCATAAAAACAACATTTTTTTCAAGATGGAAACGGCAAAAATCTCTATAAATCATTGGTAACATTTCTTTAATATACAATGTCTTCAATTTTTTCTTATAGGCTTTATTACCTAATTTGTCTAATTCACACAAAACAGCTCTGACTTCTTCATCTTCTTCCGCTGCGGCCCCCTTTTTCATCAGTGCCACAGCTTCTTTCGATGTCTCTTTCTCCGCCAATTCTGCCAACATCTTCCGGAGCATTTCCACAACCTTATGATCCGTAATCCTCTCCTGCTTTCTTTTTCTGGAGATATTATACGTCTCCCTCACACCTACAGTCTTCACATTATTGAGGATTGCCTGCATACCCATTTTCACGTACCTTCTTTCTACTATTAATACTTGCCCGATTCTCTATGCAAACAGGCGGTCAAACAGGCTGACTTTACGGTTCTTAATAATACGATCCTTAAATTTTTCGTCCCGCTCCGCTTTTTTCTCTGCCTTAGTCAAAGTATGATAGTATTCTATATACTCTGCGTAATGATCACATACTTCATCAATAGGTCCATACTCTTTCATCTTTCCTCCTTCGAGCCACATCGCCGTGTCGCAAAATTCCCGTACCTGCAGAAGAGAATGGGAGATGAAGATGATTGTCTTCCCTTCGTCCTTTAACTCATTCATTCTGGCCAGACATTTACTTGCAAATCCTTTATCCCCTACGGATAACGCCTCATCAATAATCAGGATATCCGGATTCAGACATAGATTAATTGAGAATCCAAGTCTTGATTTCATACCGCTTGAATACTTCTTTACCGGCTGATATAAAAAATCTCCGATTTCAGCGAATTCGATGACGCCATCTGTGATCTCGCTGATCCTTTTTTTCGTCAGTCCCAGGAGTGCGCCCTTTAACTCAATATTTTCAAGACCTGTTAATTCTTTGTTCAATCCCGTATTGATAGCAACGAGAGCCTGCTCGCCATTGACAACAATCTCTCCCTCGTCAGGAGAGGCAATCCCCGACAACACTAATGCCATCGTTGATTTCCCTGAACCGTTCGTTCCCAGGATCCCCAGGACCTGTCCTTTTTTTACGTCAAAGGAAATATCCTTCA
This sequence comes from uncultured Dorea sp., assembly GCA_964577075.1. Lineage (GTDB taxonomy): Bacteria > Bacillota > Clostridia > Lachnospirales > Lachnospiraceae > MD308. Next base: position 2,024 of record CAZNXL010000061.1, read on the forward strand.
GCGCATAAAAATACTGCGTCTTTTGATCTTTGGAAACTTCTTTATCTTTTCTTTTTAATTTGTAGATCTTCGATACATTTTTAAATTGTACTGCAGTTTCTCTTTCCATCTGATTTCCTCTTTTTCCAAATTAGTGTTGATTAAATCATATCGATAAATTTTGTCTTGAACTTATACATCATATGACTTCCAAAGAAGAACAACACGAGCGTGATCCCCCAAAACCAGGCCATAGACCATGTATATGCCATGAACCCTCTGTGATAGAAAAAACAGTCTCTATAACCCTGTACTATATAATAGATCGGATTGCACATAATGATTTTGGAAACCATACCATGCCCCACTCTCTCAATGTTCCATAAAATCGGCGTCAGATAGAGGAGCAGCCTCATACATGCCAGTATCAGCTTTCTGGTATCTCTTGCCAGCATATTGAGTACAGAGGTTGTCAGTGACAAAGACACCGCGAAAATAATGGCACATAGCAGATAATAAATCAGGCCCAGCCAATAGATATTCGGATAAAATCCATGAATCGCAAAGATAACAATTAAAATGACAAACAGACAGAATTGATCAAATAATTTTTCCAACACCACTGTCATCGGCAGGATACTGACCGGGAACTTCATCTTTGTGATGACGTTGACTTTCCGGTACACAGAATTGCATCCATCTGTAATACATGGACTGATAAAAAACCAAACCACCATTCCCCCGAGCATCCATACAAGATACGGGATATCATCAATATTCTTCCGGTTGAATACGTACCCGAAGACGAACCAGTAGGTCAATACCTGGATGGCTGGATTGGCAAAATTCCAGAACACTCCCAGTTTACTTTCCCGCATATCCGCAAGCAGCTCATATTTCGCAATTGACACAATTCTATGAAAGTTCTGATAATTCTCGTGCAGAACATATTTTGCGCTAGTAAACAATGTTTTTTCCCCCTACTACTTTATCAATTTATTCGGAACCTCTCTTGTCGAAAAACCAAAAATCTGCTCCGTCTCTTTGTACTGTATCATGGCCCGGAACGTGTATAAATCTTCCGGCGTTGTGACTTTGATATTCCCCCTCGGCCCTTTCACCAGAGTTACATCTTTCCCGAGTTTCTTCATCATGGAGCAGGTATCTACAACACCCTCGTACCCCGGATTGTCCCTTCTCATAAGCGCATGCGCCTCTAAGACGTCTCCCAGATGAAAGCATTGAGGCGCCTGAGCCGTATAAAAACTGGATCTCGGCGGTATCTCTTCAATATTCTGTCCGTCATGACAGATGACCGGCGTCTCATAAAGAGGCGTACATGTGATCGCCGTTCCGTATTTTTTCACGCACGCCAGATCCTCATCAATCAATTCTTTCGTAATACACGGACGTACCCCGTCATGGATCAGTACGATCGCATCCGGTGTATTGTTCTCTCTGGCCGCCTGAAGGGCATTATAGATCGAATCCAGTCCTGTGGCTCCTCCGGGTACGATCTTTACAACCTTTGAGATCATATATCTCTGCACCATCTTCTGAAGCTTGCGGATATATTCCTCTTTGCAGGATACATAGATCTCGTCAATATCCGGATGCTCCTCAAAAATGTCCAGAGTATGGATAATGATCGGCTTCCCGTTCACTTCTATGAACTGTTTCGGAAGTCCCGAACCCATTCTGGCTCCGACTCCGCCTGCGAAAATGATCGCTACATGTTTTTCCATCTCTTTTATTCTCCTTCCAACTCCAGAAATTCCAGTGTTCTTTTGAATCCTTCTTTCACGGAATACTTCGGGCTCCATCCGATATTCCTAAGCTTCTCACTATTCAGAATTCCCAGCGTATATGGCGCCGTTCCCTTCGTTCCGCCCTCCGGAATATCAAACACCAGCTTAAGACCCCGCTCCGGATAGATATCCACCATGATCTCCGCCAGTTCACGGATAGATACTTTGCCGGCTTCATTGCCGATATTATATACAATATCCTCTGAATCTAAAAGAACACGGTACAGTCCTGCGACCGCATCCGCGATATACGTATAAGTGCGTACTGCTGTTCCTTCACTCTTGAGTACAATATCTTCATTATGAAATACATTTTTCAGGAAATCCGCCTGCACACGCCCGTCATAAACAGACATTCCCGGTCCGTAAGTATGGGCAAGTCTTGCGATCTTCGTATTCAGACCATATTCATCATGATAGCATACGCACATAGTCTCCGCAACCTTTTTCCCTTCTGAATAGCAGGAACGCGGATTCAACTGATCAACGAAACCGTAGGTATTCTCATAGAAAAATTCCTGCCCTTCGCCCGGTTGTCCATAGATCTCTCTGGAAGAAATAAACAGATACCCTTCCGCATTCTTTTCTTTTGCCAGACTAAGAGTATAAAATGTTCCCAGAGTATTGGCGGCTATTGTCTCTACAGGTTTATTCTGCATGATCAGCGGGCTTGCAGGACTTGCAGCATGGATAATATAATCCACGTTCCCTTCCACGCTCATGGGTTCTGTCACATCATGGGATACAATCTCTACATCCCCCCGCGCTCTCACCTCTTCCGATAATTTGGCGGGATTTCTAAGCACTGCGATCACATGGATATGATAATCAAACTTATCATTTAACATAGTCAGCGTCTGTAACATATATGTTCCTATCATTCCGCTTGCACCTGTGATAAGCACCGTCTTGCCCTGTAATTTCCCCCAGGAGATATCTTCCCCTGTAATTGCCTCCAGATCCTCTTCCAATACTCTGTTCATGACCATCCTCCATATTCTATATTTTACTCACTCATCAGCGTAAATACAAACTCCACAATATCTCTCGTGGCATGCTTAGTAGGAACTACATATTTGTCCGAAAACTTTACAAGCTCTTCCATATCATAGTCCCCACTCTCAATTGCTGTTATGATCTCTTTCGCGTCTTTCGATATAACTCCCGGCAGTTCCTTATAATAATCCACCGCCAGTCCTCTTCCATCTGTATATAGATCCATATCAAAATTATAAAAATATAATGGTATGCGCCGGACTGCTGCCTCATACACAATACAGGAATAATCGCTGATCACATAATCTGCGGCAAACAGCATCTCAAAACTTGTAAAACCATCCGCCTGTATGATCTTGTCATCAACAACAGTGTTTGATAGTGGATGAAGCTTTACTACAAAATGATATCTGTCATAATCTATAACATCAGCAAGATCCTTCAGCGCCTCACTGAATTCTTCCTCATGTTTTCTGAATGTCGGGCAATATAAAATTACCGGTTTTTCTCTAAGCTCCGGATATTTTCCATAGATCCTGCCTCTGACTTTCTGTGCGTATTTTTCACTATTTAACAGATCCAGACGAGGTAACGGCATGGTAATGATCTTTTTAATATCACAATGGAAGCCCTGCGCCAAATGATCTTTATAAACTTCAGAGCTGGCGAAGATGTAATCGTAATTACTGTGCATCTTCATGGCGTATGCCAGTTTGCTTCTGCTTCCTTCTTCTGTATCAAGCGCCGTATATCCAAACTTTTTCATGGTTCCCATAGAATGCCACATCTGAATGACCTTCAGGCTCTTTTTATGCTTCAATATACTGATCACCATACAATAGGTATCCAGGATGACAACTTTTGAAGTGGCGATATGGATCATCTGCGTGATCATATGAAAACCGTATTTTACCTTATCTGAAAAAGTCGAATTCACTCCGCCATCCAAAGTATGGCACAAAAACACTACCTTCACACTTTCATCCCGAAGTTTTATTCCCCTTTTGATCAGCTTAAATTCGTCCGAAGGTATATTGCTCTGCCGGCTGATCATAGTCACCTTTTTTTTTGCAGGAAGCAGTTTGATGAAAGAATAGAGTACATTCAAACCGGCAATTCCTGTTTTTATGATCCAAATCTTAATTCCCATCATTTTTCTTCTCTTCCCACTTTTCAAATTTGTACGGACAGTGTCCGTTCTTCTTATCGAAAGCCTCGGTACTGTCCTTTTTCAGCAAGACAATCACTGTCTGAAAGATAATCTGTATATCCTTCAGGATACTAAATTGTTCTATATACATCATGTCCATAACAAGCTTGTCTTTCGGTGTTGTATTATACTTACCGGTAATCTGAGCATAGCCGGTAAGCCCCGCTTTCATACGGAGTCTGTATTTGAACTCCGGAAGTTCCTCTGTGTAATCTTCTACATTTTTAAGCATCTCCGGGCGTGGTCCTACAAAAGTCATATCTCCCTTTAAAATGTTAAGGAGCTGGGGCAATTCATCAATTCTTGTTCTCCTCAGGAACTTACCGGTCTTCGTAATCCTGTCGTCATCTTTTGTCACAGAATGATCGTCATTGTTCGGCTTCATCGTTCTGAGCTTATATACTTCAAACTGCTTACCGTGAATCGTCTCCCTCTTTTGTTTGAACAGGACCGGGCCTCCATCTTCCAGCTTAATCGCAACCATAGCACAGATCCATATCGGTGCAGACACAATTCCCAAGCCGAGCGAGAAGATAAGATCCATTAATCGCTTCATGATCCTCTGTTCCATCGTAAGCGCTTTCACATTCCGGTTAAACAGATAGACATCATCTAACGTATACTGTTTGGCGTTCAGCTCCATAATATCCTCAATCTCCGGATTAAAGTAGACATTTACCTTATAACGGTAACACCAGCGCATAATATCCGTGCGGGCCTCTATCGGTACATCATAGACAAATACCGTCTCAGCCTCTTTAATATATGACTTGAGCTGATCACTTCTATAGTCCAGCACCCACGATACCTGATACTGCTTCTTAAAACGCTGCATGGCAAATACGATCTCATCCAGGCTCTTCTGTGATGAAGTGATAACGCAGCATTTCTCCGGTTCATGAATCAAAAAGAAAAGCCAGTTTCCAAAATATACAAAAACTATAATAAGTACAATCTGCACAAGAAATGCAATGCCAAGAAGACCCAGGCTGAGAAATCTGAATCCATAGACATTCGGCTGATTGGTTCTCATAATCATCAGCTGAACGTAAGTAACAACATCTGTACAAACTACAGCCAGTGCAAGAGAATAGATGATCGGCTTACTCTTCCTGCGCCCTACATCATATCCTCCGTATACTGATAGAAACAAAAGCCCTACAACAATAAATGTCAGTACCGTAACACCCATTGTTCTTGATAATCTGGTCAGACCAATGCTTTCTTTTCCCATTACACAGAAGAAAGCGCACATCAGCGACATAAAAAAAACAATTTTAATGAACAGCCACATGGTTGTCTCAAATTTATGCAAATGCTTTCTCATAATTCCTCCATCGCACACTGTACTTGTAACTTACAACATTATAAACGAATATCCCTCTTATTTCAAGTAATAAGAGGGATACTGACGATTTTCCACTATTTTTCAGAAAATACTACAAGATAAAATTAATAGTCATTTTTTAAAAACAACAAATCTTTGACCGAGATAATTTAAAATCACGAATAACCCCATTCCGATGAACATAGCAACATTATCTCTTACTTTGTCTGTAGTTCCTTTTAATATATAAAATACACATGGTTTTGTCAAGCCATATGCCACCACATAGCAAATAGTAATATTTAATACAAAATATAATATTTCTCTAAATGATTTTTTTGAACTCTTAAACGTAAAATATTTATTCAAAAAGAAACTTACAACACTCCCTACCACATAATTTGAGGCGGAAGCTACCCAATATCCAAATCCAAACACATTATAGAATACAAACATTACACTAGTTCCGACTAACGTATTAACGACTCCTACTATTAGAAATTTTATTGTTACAAAATCTATCATCTTTTTCATAAATTCAATCGCTGTCTTTCTCGTAAGTTCTTTCGCTAATAATGTAACGTGGCCGGGCTTTTGTTTCCAAATAGATCTTTCCTATATACTCGCCAATCACCCCTAAACAAAGTAATTGAATGCCTCCCATAAAACAAATAATACAGATAATACTCGCCCATCCCGAAACCGTTGTGCCGATCATATTTCCAATAATCGCCCAAATTATACCTATTCCTCCTAACAAAGCCACCAAAAAACCAAACGACGTAATCAATCTGATTGGCTTTATCGATAAGCTTGTAATACCATCAAAAGCTAGAGCAAGCATTTTTTTCAAAGGATAATGACTTTCTCCCGCTATTCTTTCAGCACGCTCATAATACACAGAAGTACTCTTGAATCCAACTAAAGGAATCATTCCTCTTAAAAAAATATTTACTTCTTTAAATTTTTGTAATTCAAAAAGCACTCTACTGGAAATCAACCTATAATCCGCATGGTTAAATTTTACTTCCGCTCCCATCCAACCCAACAACCGATAAAAACTCTCCGCTGTAAAACGCTTAAACAAGGTATCTGTTTCACGACTTGATCGTATACCATATACAATCTCATATCCTTCCAAATATTTATCAACCATTTTTTCTGTCGCTTCAATATCATCTTGTCCATCACAATCTATAGAAATTGTAATATCGCAACTGTCTTTTGCTTCCATTAATCCTGCAAGGACCGCATTTTGATGCCCTCTATTTCTGCTTTGGCTAATTCCTATATAATGAGTATCCTGCTGTGATAGTTCTGAAATAATATGCCATGTATTATCTTGAGATCCATCATTAACGAACATGATCTTACTTTTATTGCTGATTTTTTCTTTAGATACCATAGAAAGAATTTTGTTTAAAAAAATTGTACTAGTTACAGGTATAACTTCTTCTTCATTATAACATGGTACTATAATATATAGTATTGGAAGATTCTTTGTGTTTCTCATATATATCTTTTCTCCCTTCATCTTTTGCAAAACAAAGCTTTATTATTAAGAAAAACATGCTCACAAATATGCCAATATTAATAATTGCAGCTGTCGTTTTTGAACACCATGATGATAAATGTTCCTCATAAGCCTTTAAATATAAATCATTCGTCCGTTCTACGCCATTAACTGTAAGACTCCCATCATATACGTCAATATATTCATTAAGTCTTTGTCCAAAATTCATTATCCCTTTATTATTCTCATTCTGCAAAAGACACAACATATACTTTTCTTTTCCTTTGGGGGCAATTTCATCTATTTTTATTACCGTATCTCCATGATTTACAATGTCTTTTGCAAATATTACTGTATCAAATACTTTTTGATTATTCTT
>CAZNXL010000062.1:0-4270 GCA_964577075.1 uncultured Dorea sp.
CTCCTGATCCTCCGAATAATTTTCCAGATGGAGTGTTCCTTTCTTTTTCCCGATCTTTTCCATGATAGGCTGGATCTGCGCGATCTGTTCCGCAGAAACAGAATTTCCGAGACTGATACATGCCTTCTTTATGTAGATATATATGTTCCCGTTCTTGCATAGTATCTTCTTGATCGAGAGATCATACTTCTTAAGCTCCTGCGTAGTCTCCAGGATTTCTTCGAAGATGTCGGCATTTTCACTCTTTATAGTCTGATAGAGCGTCGTATCTTTGACCTCGATTCCATTCACTCTGGGGATCCCTTCCGGCGGCTCGCTGCCTGTATATACCACCATCCCCTCCCTGTCAAAACAGACACATTTCTCATCGACCATCAGATAGCCGATCATTGGCTTTTCCTTCACTGTTACCTTCACATCCCACGGGGAAGTAAGAGATATCTTTACACTGTCGAGACATGGAAGGACCTCTCCTTTCCCCAAAAGATACTTTCCAAGTATATAGAGAGAATTGACTGAATATTTGTCGCTTTGCACCATCTCTTTGATCTGCCTGTCAGTACAGTAATCATTGCCCTCCGCCCTGATCGTCTGAACCCTGAACAAAACCGCAGCGGCAAGGGCAATAATAGCGATCCCGAGAATACTTACAACTGCTATATATATCTTATTTGATCTTCTCTTTTTCCTTTTTGCCATATATACTCCTTTTTATCTGCCTGTGATGTTCATTGTATCACTTCTGACACACTTAATACAAGCCCCATTTCCAACAGCAGGAATACAACAGAAGTTCCTCCGTAACTTATAAAAGGCAGCGTGATCCCTGTATTCGGAATCGTATTAGTGACCACTGCAATATTTAAAATTACCTGTATCATCATATGCGCCATCGCTCCCGCCGCGATCAGGGCTCCGAACAGATCAGGCGCATGAGTGGCGATCACAAAAAAACGCCATATCAATATCAAAAACAGGAGCAAAACAAATCCGGCCCCGAAGAGCCCCAGTTCCTCACAGATAATAGAAAAGATCATGTCATTCTGAGCCTCGGGCACAAAGCCAAGCTTTTGCACGCTCTGTCCCAATCCTCTTCCGAACAGTCCTCCGGAACCGATGGCGTAAAGTCCCTGAAGCGTCTGATATCCCTTCTCGAAGCTTTCCGGATCACGCCAAATCTCCAACCGCTCTAACCGATAACTCTCAAGAGCCAGAAAGACAGCCATAAAGCCGCCTCCTGCAAGTCCCATAAAGATAAACTGTCCATACTTAGGGCTTGCCACAAATACAACGATGACCCCGATCCCGAGAATAATAATTGCCGTACTTAAGTTACTGGTTCCGACCAGGCCTGCCACCGGAAGGATCATGATCATCACTTTCACAAGAGACTTAAACTTTCCCATCTCCTTCGCATTTTTTGTCACGACACAGGCAAGAAACACGATCACCGCCACTTTGGCAAACTCAGACGGCTGAAAGGAAAATGGGCCCAAAGATAACCATCTTTTGGACCCGTTATACTCTTCTCCCACAAACAATACTGCGATCCCAAGCAATATTGAAACCAGATATCCCAAAAGCGCGGCATGCCTCCAGACATGATAATCCATACCAGCGACGGTCAACATGCCCGCAAGTCCAAGGCAGGTGGCGAATAACTGCTTTTTCAGATAATAAAATGAATCGTGAAACTTTACTTCACCATTATAGGCGCTGGTGCTATATAAAATGATCAATCCGAGGATTACTAAACCAAGCAGCGCAGCAAGAAGCGCGACATCATACTTTTTCTTTTTTGGCTGCAATGAGCATGCACTCCTTATAAGGAATTTACAATCTCTTTGAACTTATCCCCGCGTACTTCATAATTGGGAAACATCCCCCAGCTTGCGCATGCCGGCGAGAGCAGTACCGCGTCTCCCTCCCTGGCTGTCCTGGATGCCAAAAGGACCGCGTCCTCAAAAGTATCTGCAAAAACATAATCGTAAAATCCGCAAGCCTTTGCGTCTTCCGCAATCTTCTCCTTTGTCTGTCCGAGCAGTATAAGCTTCCTGACTTTTCCGTCAAAAGACTGGATCCATTCTTTGTAAGAAGAACCTTTATCATATCCGCCGCCGATAAGTACGGTTGGACGGTTCATCGCCTGGATCCCCTTGATCGCCGCATCCGGATTCGTTCCCTTTGAGTCATTATAATATACGACTCCACCTTTTTCCGTCACATACTCAATCCTGTGTTCCACCCCCCGGAAATCCTTCACCACTTTTCGGATCACGTCAAACGGAACGCCATAAACTGCTGCCATCGCAATGGCTGCCATATAGTTTTCATAGTTGTGAACTCCCAAAAGCTGCAGTTCATCCACATTACATACGACAGTCTCCTCCGGATCCCTGTAGATGATATTTTTGTCTTCCAGGAAGATCCCCCTTTCTACCTTATGCCGACTGCTGAAATATAGAACCTGCGCCCGGATATTTTTCCCGAATTCTCTTGTATTTTCATCCTCATAGTTCAAAATACAATAATCTTCCTCTGTCTGGTTCTTTGCGATATTTTTCTTCACATTCATATAATTTTCCATCGTATGGTGACGATTCAGATGATCCGGTGTAAAGTTAAGTATCGCGCTGACTTTCGGTCGGAAATCAATAACCGTCTCCAGCTGGAAGCTGCTCATCTCCGCCACTGTAACAGACTTGTCCGTCATCTTTTCCGCAGCAACGGTGTATGGATTACCGATATTGCCGACTACGAATACTTCCTCCCGATAAGCCTTCATGATCTCCCCCAGAAGCGTTGTGGTCGTCGTCTTCCCATTCGTTCCGGTGATCGCAAGGACGTCCCCCCTGCCAAACTCATAGGCAAGCTCCACTTCACCGGTAATCACTGCTCCCATCTTACGCATCTCATTCACTACCGGAAGATCTGTCGGCACGCCCGGGCTTAAGATCACGAATTCCAGCCCCTCCATCGCTTCCTTTGGAAGAGTTCCGATGATGATCCCGGCCTTCGATCCGATGGGAAGTTTCTTTTTTATCTCTTCTTCTGTAAGCTTTTCATTCCCGTCATAGAGGATGACATCCGCGCCATGTTCTTCCAATAACTTCACTGCGCCGATCCCGCTGATCCCGGAACCGAATACAAGTACTTTTTTCCCTGAAACCTCCATATGTTCCTCCTATATAGCCATAAGGGCAATGAGACATAAAAGAGCCGTCACAATGGAAAATACCGCAACAACCCTTGTCTCAGACCAGCCGCAAAGTTCAAAATGATGATGTATCGGCGCCATTTTAAAGATCCTCTTGCCGCCTGTTTTCTTAAAATATGTCACCTGGATCATTACCGATAAGACTTCTATCAGATAGATAAGGCCTACAATAATGATAAAGATCGGCATCTGAAGCATATAAGCCGTAGATGCAACAAACCCTCCAAGCGCCAGAGACCCGGTATCTCCCATGAATACGCTTGCCGGATATACATTGAACAAAAGAAAGCCTAAAAGGGCGCCTGCCACTGCGCAGGTGACCGGCTCGATCCCGCTCTTTGTTCCGATAGCAACCACAGTAAAAAACGTCGCCACAAGAACTGTTACGCTGGATGCCAGACCGTCAAGACCATCCGTAAAGTTCACTCCGTTCACCGTTCCGATCACGGCAATAAACATCAGCGGGATCGCAAGCCATCCGATATCCAGATACTTTCCGCCGGAAAACGGGATCAGCATGGCAAGCGGCACATCTGTAAATTTCACGATATAAAAAGCAAAGACTGCCGTCACCACGATCTGAAGCGCCATCTTCTGTTTCGGATACAGACCGTCAGAACGCCTCATGACAACCTTGAGATAATCATCCAGAAAGCCGATCAGGCCAAATCCCAGCGTCACAAACAGGATCGGGATGATCTTAGGGTATCCTTTAATATAAAAAACAGAAGTAATTACAACACTGAAAAGGATGATAACTCCTCCCATCGTCGGCGTACCTGCTTTCTTCAGATGAGACTCCACACCATCCACGCGCTCTGTCTGTCCCATCTTCAGCCTTCTGAGAATGGGTATTATCAACGGTCCCATAATGACGCTCAGCGCAAAAGAAATTAATACCGGCACAAAAACTGTATGATCCATAACACACCTCTTATCTCTTTTGTTATTTATCTGAATCTTAACTCAACCTTACCCAGTATACTTCATTTTTCACTCTTTTTCAATGCCAAGATAGGGTAGTACATTTTCAAATATATTTTTTACTACCGG
>CAZNXL010000062.1:4280-9154 GCA_964577075.1 uncultured Dorea sp.
ACCGGAGCGGCAATCGTCCCGCCGTAATAGATCCCCTGGGGATTGTATATCACGCACATTCCCAAAAGCTTCGGATCATCCGCCGGAGCGAACCCCACAAAGGAGGAGATATACTTGTGGGCGCTTCGCGGCAATGTCTGGGAAGTGGCGGTCTTTCCTCCTACATGATATCCTTCCAGATAAGCATTCTTTCCGGATCCCTCAGACACGACACTTTCCAATAGCATCTGCATCGTCCCGGATGTCTCCTTTGATACAATTCTCTCTTTTTTATCATACCGGAATTTCCTGATCTCCTTTCCCTCGCCGTCAAGCACGCTTACTCCAAAATGCGGTGTGATACGTTTTCCCCCGTTTACAATTGATGACACTGTGGCGGCAAGCTGTAAGGGCGTGATCTGAAACGACTGTCCGAAACTCATGGTGGCAAGCTCCACCTGTCCCACATTCTCTTTTTTATGCATGATGGTTCCCGCCTCTCCGGGAAGGTCTACCCCGGTTGTCCCCATCAGTCCAAACTGATTAAAATATTTATAAAAATTATCCGTTCCAAGCTTAAGTCCGATATCGATAAAGACGGGATTGCAGGAATTCTGTATTCCCTGTACAAAGGTCTCCGCACCGTGTCCTCCCACCTTATGGCACCGTATCTTTCTGTCTTCCACTATCCGGTAACCGGGACAGCTGAACTGATCATTAAGCGCCACCACACCTTCTTCCAGGCAGGCCGCCGCAGTGAAAACCTTAAAGGCAGATCCCGGCTCATAGGTATCGTTGATACATCCATTTCTCCACATCTGATTCAGAGCGTCCTGCTTTTCCTCATCCGACAGTCCCTCATCTCCGCCTGTGAGTGTAAAGGGATCATTCAGATCAAATTCCGGTACGTTTACCATGGCAATGATCTCACCATTCTGAGGATTCATGAGAAGGATCCCCACTTTATCCGCCTGTTTTTCCTCCATTACCTTCTCTGCCATCTGCTGCGCGTACATCTGCACATTATGATCAAGGCTTACCTTCAGTGTATTTCCCGCCACAGGCTCTATCCTGTCCTCCGCGGCCGCGTCAAGCTCGATCCCCCTGGCATCCGTAGTTGTAAGGATTGTTCCGTTCTTCCCTTTCAGATATTCTTCATACTTTACTTCCAGACCGATGATGCCTTGATTATCACCGCCGGTAAACCCCAGCACCTTTGATGCAAGCTCACCATACGGATAATAACGCTTAAAATCCTCATCAACTTTTACTCCGTCAAGTTCCATCTCGCGGATGCGATCCCCTGTCTCTTTATCCACATTCGTTTTAATGCGCTCCATAGACGATACCGTGTTCACTTTTTTACGCACTGTACTTTCCTCGATCCCAAGCTCTTTTGACAGAACGCTGATGATCTTCCCGGCATCACTGATCTGACTGTGGATGACAGATATGGTACATACAGTCCGGTTCGTAGCGAGGACGGTTCCCTTAGCGTCCACGATCTCTCCTCTTGCCGCCTTGATCTCCCTCTCGCGTTCGTGGAGCGTCTGCGCTTTTTCCTGATAATACTCTGCGTCGAAGATCATAAGATACGCAAGTCTTCCTGCCAGCCCTAAAATGACTGTCAAAGCACATAAAAAAACAACTAACATCTTTTTTCGATTATATGTCTTGTTCTTCAAAATATACAAAAACCCCGCAAAAGCTTTTGTATAACTTATTAAAGCTTTTACGAGGTTATTCGCCTTCTTCTGCTTTTTCCACGCCAAGGTACGGAAAGATCTCTTTCATGATATCTGAAGCCATAGTAGATGCAAACCCACTGTTCGCCTGATTGCCCGCATTAGGTTCATCGATAACTACATATACGACTACCTGAGGATTATCCTGCGGCGCGTACCCAATGAAGGACACCAGATATTTTCCATTCCCTCTCGGTATCTTTTCCGCTGTTCCGGTCTTACCGCCCACGTCATATCCTTCCACGGCAGCCGCTTCTCCGGTCCCTTCCTCTACAACGCCGAGCATATAATCTTTGATGATATCACTGGTTTCTTTTGAGATGGTACGTCTGACTAATACCGGATCTTTATTCTCCGTCACATTACCATTCTCATCCCTGATCTGTTTTACTACGTGCGGCTCATAGTATTCACCGCCATTGACAAGCGAACAGAAACCCGCTGCAAGCTGCGTCATCGTGACATTAAAGTTCTGCCCGAAAGCATTGGTCGCCAGACTGGCGGAGTCCATATCCTCAGCCGTATACATCAGCCCCTCTGCCGTAGCTTCGCCCGGAAGATCTATCCCCGTATATTCGCCGAATCCGAACAGCCTTTGATAACGGCAGAATTCTTCCTTCCCGATACTCTTTCCGATCTGCATAAGTGCAACGTTACAGGAATTTTCCAGAGAACGTTTCAGGCTTTGAGATCCGTGTCCGTCCCTGTTGCTGCAGTGGATATCATGATCCCCCACATGGAGCATACCGCCGCAGTTATAGGATTCATCTCCGGTCAAAACTCCCAGTTCAAGTCCGGCTGATATAGTAAACGGCTTAAACGTAGAGCCCGGTTCATAAGTCTCGCTCACGCAGAAATTATTCCACAATCCGTTCAGAGTTTCCAGTTTCTCTTCATCTGACATTTTCTCGATTTCTTCTTCGGAATAATAATTACTTAAATCTCTTGGTTCATTCAGATCATAATTCGGATAGGAAGCCTCTGCAAGAATCTCACCATTCTGCGGATCCATGACAATGACTGCCGTGTTCTTACTTCCATCACTGGAGCCGCTCTTATGCTCCTCATTGAACTTTAAAATATGTTTCTCTACAATACTCTGTACCTGTACGTCGATCGTAGATACTACCGTACTTCCATTTTCCGGTTCTTTTACAGTCTTTTCCACAGACGAAGTCTCATCAAGATAGCCATACTCCCTGCCGTCCGTACCGTTAAGGATCGAATTATAAGAAGCCTCTATCCCGTTGCTTCCCACATTACCGTCGACGGTAAATCCGATCACGTCACTGGCCAGTGTATTATAAGGATATTTTCTCACATAATCCTCTTCCAGCCATACTCCCTTTACATTCGGATGATTCTCTGTATCTTCCGTAATTTTTTCAAATTCGCGGGCAGTTTCATAATCCACCCCTTTTTTCATAATATTATATCTGCCGGAAGGATTATTCTCAATCACTTCTTCAACGCTCTCTTCGTCAATGTCAAAACAGGACTTCAACACTTCGGTTGTGGCATCCACATATGCATCGTTACTGAGCATTACCCTGGCATCCAGGATTACGTTGTAGATCCTCTCGCTGGTCGCAATCTTCGTCCCGTTCCTGTCTACAATATCCCCTCGCTTGAAGGGGATCACGCGGCTGTCATACTGCTGCTGGTCCAGCACCACCTTCGTATATTTGTCACCGCTTGCCGCATTGATATATGTGATCCTGAAGATCAAAAAAGCAAAAGCCAGTACAATTCCCGCGAAGAGCATGACCAGCTTTTTCTGCATTAATTTATTAAATTTTTTTCTTAAAAAATTCTTTCTGCGTCTTGCCATTAACTCCACCTGTTCTACTGTTTATCTGACTGTGCAAGCACACCATCCTCCGGGATATCCTCATATTGCCTTACATAATCTGTAGAAGGCTTCTCGTATTCCACGATCTGTTCCGGTGATGCATATTCCATCTTCAGGTCATCTTGCGCTCTTTCACGGATTTCCTCAAGGTTCACGGAATCCATGACCGCATTATATTTCGTCGTATTCTCTTCACGCATATTGGCAAGTTCCTCCTGAAGAACCGTAATATTTTTAGAGTAGCTGGTCAGACGGGACTGCATCTGTATATAATTCACACAGATGACCAGCGCCAGCGCTGCCGCCACACCTAAAAAAAACACATAACTCCGGTTCATATGGAGGGCATTTTTCCGGTTCTTTCGTACCTGACTGCTTACTCTTTTCTTTCCCGGAGGCTCCGGCGCGCGTCTTCCCGGCGTATAATCCGGCTTCGGGGCAGTGTTCCCGTATACATACATCTGTCCCGATGTGCGCGTTATTCTCCGTCTGTTTGCTGCCGATGTATGTCTTGCCGCCATGTACGTTCTCCCCTTTCAAAAATTCATGTCCGCTCAAATATACGAAGCTTTGCGCTTTTTGAACGGCTGTTATACTCCATCTCTTCTGCACTGGGCAATATCGGTTTTTTTGTAATGATCTTTCCCTTCGGAACTTTCCCGCATACACATACCGGAAAGTCAGGCGGACAGGTACAGGGATTCTCATTTTTGCGAAATGCGCTCTTTACGATCCTGTCCTCCAGCGAGTGGAAGGTAATGATACATAATCTTCCGCCCGGATTCAGTATATCGATCATATCATCCAGCGAATCTCTTAATACATCCAGCTCTCTGTTAACCTCGATACGTATCGACTGAAAGGTCCTCTTCGCCGGATGTCCGGATTTCTTCTGATATTTCATTGGGATGGACTGTCTGATGATCTTTGTAAGCTGTCCCGTCGTCTCGATAGGACAGTTACCGCGTGAGATCACGATGTGCCTGGCAATGTTCCTGGCGAACTTGTCCTCCCCATAGTCCCTGATCACGCGGTAAAGTTCCATCTCTGTGTACTCATTGACGATGTCTCTGGCCGTCATCTTCTGACGTGTGTCCATCCGCATATCCAGAGGTGCATCTTCTCGATAGGAGAATCCCCGTTCTGCCGTATCTAGCTGATAAGATGATACGCCCAGATCGAGGACGATCCCGTCGACCTTGTCAATGCCTGTTTTTCGGAGCTGCGACTTCATGTCACAATAGTTGCTCCTGACTATCGTAACTTTCTCCCCGAAGTCTTTTAGTCGGACGCCTGCC
>CAZNXL010000063.1:0-9095 GCA_964577075.1 uncultured Dorea sp.
CGAACTCCCGCCAAAGGTTTTGGAGACCCCTATCATACCACTTGACCAATCCCCTATCTATGCCTGCCGCACTAGATACTTATACCATATCTATCCGGCATTTGTCAATAGGAAGATTGATAAAATTATGAAAGCCTTAAAGCTTTAAATAAAAAAGTATCTCTATACCAATCCCAGACTTTTTAACACATACAGCCACCCCGTCAAAGTAAATGCACTAAAAAAAGTTGTAATCATAACCACGCTGGATGAAAGCACTCCTTCATGTCCCATGTTTTTAGCCATCACATAGCTGCTCACTGTCGTTGCAGAACCAAGCATGACCAGGATCGCCACCAGCCCTTCCTGACGGAATCCCATCCGGACAGCAACCGGAAGAAAGAGAACGCAAAATCCTATCAGCTTTAAGAATGCTGCCGTAACAGCCGGTTTCATCTTCGCAAAAGCCTTGTTAAGATCAAAAGCAGCTCCCATAGTGATAAGTCCCATCGGTGTCGCCATGCCCGCAATATTCGCCTTTCCCGCTGGCTCTTCATGTCTTCATTTTATATGCTAAAATACCATTGGATCAACTGCTCTCCCCAAAGTGCGCTGACTGCCATCCCCGCGCATAAAAATGGTCCAAATGCAATCTGCGCCTTTCTTCCTGCTTTCTTTTTTATCATCAGAGCTATTACGTAAATTCCTCCCAGGAAAATTCCCACGATTGCTGCAACTACTGTCAGCCTCCACCCTAAAAACAGACCACCCGCTGCCATGAGTTTAATATCTCCGCCTCCAAAAGCTCCCGGAACGATCAATGTTATAATAAGAAGGGGAATACTTACACACACCGCTCCTGCTATGTGGGAAGCAAGTCCTATTTGCGGCACGAGATAAGCGGACGCAACAGCCAGCATAATAATGGCGGCGTGGCACCCGTTTTCAATCTCCATCTTTTTTATATCCTGATAAGATGCTGTCACCAGGACGCTAAAGAACAAAAGCAATAGAACTTTCATGAATCTCCTTAAACAAATAATATATTGAATCTATTGTAACATGCCATTTGTGAAATGTTTATCTTTTATTGTGTACTTTTTCTCAATATGCTATAATTTTACCAGCGTACTAATCACGAAGGGCAATACCTGAGTGAAAAGGCGGACAGATTCGTATTATATTTTTATTTACCGGGATTATTTCCTACCCGGTCGGAGCCTGACGCCAAGAACGTCAGGTTTTTTATTTTACGAAACTTATGATATACAATTCTACAGGTGATTTATGGACAAATGTACTACTCTTATTGACAAACTAAAAAACACCCGATCCCTGACCTGCGAAGAGTGGAATGAGCTTATCACCGGGCGCACCAGAGAGAACGCTGAATATCTCTTTTCTCTTGCAAGAGCAGAACGGGAAAAATATTACGGAAAAGATGTATACATTCGCGGACTTATAGAATTTTCCAACTATTGTAAAAATGATTGCTTCTACTGCGGAATCCGCAGAAGCAACAAAAACGTGCACCGCTACCGGTTGGATGAGGACATGATTCTTGACTGCTGCCATAAGGGGTATGATCTTGGCTTTCGTACCTTCGTCTTGCAAAGCGGGGAGGACGGATACTTTGGAGAAGACCGCTTAGTCAACTTGATCCGAAGAATACGGATGGATTTCCCGGATTGCGCAATTACACTTTCGATCGGAGAATGGCCAAAAAAAAGCTTTCAGGCATTTTTTGATGCCGGAGCAGACCGCTATCTTTTACGACACGAAACTTATGACCATAGACACTATGCCATGCTTCATCCCGCATCACTAAGTGCAAAAAGACGTCAGAAATGTCTTTGGGATTTAAAGGAGATCGGCTATCAGGTCGGAAGCGGCTTTATGGTCGGCTCTCCTTATCAGACGCCAGAGTTTCTTGCCGAGGATATGCTCTTTTTAAAGGAGTTGAATCCACAAATGGTAGGGATCGGCCCGTTTATTCCTCATCATGATACTCCGTTTAAGGATCAGGCAGCCGGAACATTAGAGCTTACCCTTTTCCTTCTGGGATGTATCCGCCTCATGCTTCCTAAGGTACTGCTTCCCGCTACAACAGCACTTGGAACGATCCATCCAAAGGGACGGGAGCTCGGAATACTTTCAGGCGCCAATGTTGTAATGCCTAATCTTTCTCCGACAGAGGTGCGAAAGGATTATCTTCTATATGATAACAAGATCTGTACCGGGGATGAGGCAGCGGAATGCAGAGGCTGTCTCGAGAAGAGAATGGAATCTATCGGTTACCATGTCGTAACTGCGCGGGGAGATTCACTAAACATACCATAAATATTTTTTATAAATTATAAAATAGTCCATATGAAGGAGGTACTTATAATGTACGATGTAAACTCAAAACACGCAGATGATTTTATCAACCATGAGGAAGTTTTAGAAACCCTGGCTTATGCGGATGAAAATAAGGATAATCTTAAGCTTGTTGAATCCATCATCAAAAAAGCTGAGAACAGAAAAGGACTCTCCCACAGAGAGGCTTCTGTTCTATTGGCCTGCAACGATCCGGCAATGAATGAAAAAATCTTCCGTCTGGCAGAACAGATCAAGAAAGATTTCTATGGCAACCGTATCGTGCTTTTCGCCCCACTGTATCTTTCTAACTACTGCATCAATGGCTGCACCTATTGTCCCTATCATGCAACTAACAGACACATTCCCCGCAAGCAGCTCAGTCAGGAAGATATCCGCCGCGAGGTCATTGCACTTCAGGATATGGGACACAAGCGTCTGGCACTGGAAGCCGGCGAAGACCCGGTACATAATACTATGGAATATTATCTGGATAGTATTAAGACGGTTTATGATATCAGACATAAAAACGGCGCCATCCGCCGTGTCAATATCAATATCGCCGCTACAACCGTAGATAACTACAGGCTGTTAAAAGAAGCTGAGATCGGCACATACATTTTATTTCAGGAAACATACCATAAGGAAAGCTATCTTAAGCTTCATCCGACAGGGCCAAAACATGATTATGATTACCACACAGAAGCCATGGATCGCGCCATGGAAGGCGGAATTGATGATGTAGGTATCGGAGTCCTCTTTGGACTTGATAAATACCGCTATGAATTTGCAGGACTTCTTATGCACGCAGAGCACTTAGAAGCCGCCTTCGGTGTCGGACCTCATACCATCAGTGTTCCGAGACTCCGCAATGCAGATGACATTGATGCCAGCAAATTTACAAACGGAATTGATGATGATACTTTTGCAAAAATCGTTGCCTGTATCCGAATCGCCGTGCCATATACCGGCATGATCATCTCGACCCGAGAGAGCCAGAAGACCCGGGAGCGCGTCCTGCACCTTGGGATCTCTCAGATCAGCGGCGGCTCAAGAACCAGCGTCGGAGGCTACTGCGAACCGGAACCGGAAGATGCAAAATCAGAGCAATTCGATGTTATTGACGGGCGAACGTTGGATGAAGTCGTGCATTGGCTCATGGAGATGGACTACATTCCAAGCTTTTGTACTGCATGTTACCGTCAGGGAAGAACCGGAGACAGATTCATGTCTCTGTGTAAGAGCGGTCAGATTCAAAACTGCTGCCATCCGAATGCACTCATGACATTGGAAGAGTATCTCATGGACTACGCTTCTCCGGCAACAAAGGCGCTTGGGGACAAACTGATCGACCGGGAAGTACTGAACGTCCCGAATGAAAAAGCCCGTCAGGTTGTACTTGAGAATCTGAAGCTCATCCGTGAGAACAACCGGAGAGATTTTAGATTTTAATTGAAGCCAGGGACGCACCATGCGTCCCGATCGGAGGTTTTACCATGACTATGAATAATACCCCATCTGCCGAACGGGTCCACATTGGAATCTTCGGCAAACGAAACGCCGGAAAATCCAGCGTTATCAATGCCCTGACCGGGCAGAATCTTGCTATTGTATCTGACATCAAGGGTACAACGACTGACCCCGTCTTAAAGGCAATGGAACTTCTTCCTCTCGGTCCGGTTGTGATGATCGACACTCCGGGACTTGACGATGAAGGCGGCCTTGGAACACTCAGAATCCAAAAAGCATATCAGATTTTAAATAAAACCGATATTGCTCTGTTAATTATTGACGGTACGGTTGGTATGACAAAAGAAGACGGTGTGATCCTTGAGCGGATCAAGTCCAGGAACATCCCTTATACGGTTGTTCTTAATAAAGCTGATCTTGTCTCTGAAAATAAAGGCAGTTCAAAGTCTGACATTCAAAACTCCTTAAATAACTTTGGTGTTGATAAGGAACATTATATTTGGGTCAGCGCAGAAGACGGATCCAACATCTACGAACTGAAGGAAATCATTGCTCACCTTGTGCCGTCTGATGATTCCAGTCGCCGCATTGTGGGTGATCTGGTCTCCCCTTTGGATTTTGTGGTATTGGTAGTACCGATTGACAAAGCCGCGCCGAAAGGACGGTTAATCCTTCCTCAGCAGCAGACCATCCGGGATCTGTTAGAAACCGGCGCTTCGTCTATCGTTGTCCGGGACACGGAGCTATCAGATACACTAAAGAAACTGGGTTGTCCGCCTTCCCTTGTTATCACCGACAGTCAGGCATTTAAACAGGTGGCTGCAATTGTCCCCGAAACCATCCCGCTGACCTCATTCTCAATTCTATTTGCAAGGTATAAGGGAAATTTGGAAATGCTTGTAAACGGCGCAAGATATTTAGAAAAGCTGCAAGATGACGATACCGTTCTGATCTCCGAGGGCTGTACACATCACAGACAGTGTGACGATATCGGCACTGTAAAACTGCCTCGCTGGATTCAAAAATATACGGGAAGAGATTTGAATTTTGAATTCACCAGCGGCACAGAATTCCCGCTGGAATTAGAAAAATATCGATTAATTATTCATTGCGGAGGCTGTACCCTAAACGAGCGAGAGATGAAATACCGGTTGAAATGTGCACAGGATGCAGAGGTACCGATGACAAATTACGGGACGGCAATTGCATATATGAATGGGATTTTGGATCGCAGCCTTGAAATCTTTCGGGCATATTAAGAAACCAATTGAGACCGGGAAAACCGGTCTCAATTGGTTTCTTATTTATCTATTGTACCTTCAACTGCCCCATAACTTCCCCGATCGGCGCCGCAATCGTAAGCTCTGCCCCGACCTCTCTCGCTGTTGCGCTTTTATTAATCACTACAAGATGTTTTCCTCTGAAGTAATCAATAAATCCGGCCGCAGGATAGACCACCAGTGAAGTACCCCCGATGATCAGTGTGTCAGCCTCGCTGATCGCCCGGATGCTCTTACTGATAATCTCCGAATCCAGCCCTTCTTCATAGAGGACTACATCCGGCTTAATTGTCCCGCCGCAGGAACACTTCGGTATCCCGTCACTGTTTTTTACATATGCAGCATCATAAAACTTGTGACATCTCTGACAATAATTCCGGTGAATACTGCCATGAAGCTCCAGTACATTCTTACTACCTGCTGCCTGATGCAGCCCGTCGATATTCTGAGTGATCACAGCCGTAAGCTTTCCGGCAGCTTCAAGCTCAGCAAGTTTCTGATGTGCCTTATTGGGCTTTGCATCTAAAAACATCATCTTTTCCTTATAAAATTCATAAAAGCTCTCTGGCCTGCGCATAAAAAATGTATGGCTTACGATCTGCTCCGGAGAATACTTATACTTCTGCTGATAGATACCATCCGCACTCCGGAAATCCGGGATATTGCTCTCTGTCGATACACCTGCGCCTCCAAAAAATACAATATTACTGCTGTCGTCAATAATCGCCTGCAGTTTTTCTACTTCCTGTTCATACATAGGTCTTCCTCCTCTCAGATCATATAACTCTTTTTTATAAATCTTTCTTTTCACTGCACCCTTAAAGAAAAGTCCGTCAGAGCATCCAATGTCTTAAATGGCAGCTTCGCACAATCCGCTGTTATATGAATATTATAGCCCTTTTTTTCAAGCGCGGGGTTTTTATTTTGGAATATATACCTGCGCGTTACTTGAAGGCGCTGTATCATATAATACTAACTTATGCATTTTCAGAAAAAACTTTTAGAAGAAAATCTCCTCTTTTCCTTTAGGTTCAAAAACACATCATTTTTTATGAATTCAACTTCTCTGACACTTCCACTCCTCTGGGGCTTGTGGCCACACCGCCAAGCGCGGTCTCGCGGAGAGTCACATCCATCTTATCTCCCACTTCTTTCATGGCATCAATCACCTGATCCACCGGAATCTGGCTGATGATACCTGCCAGCGCCATATCGGCAGCCGCCAATGCATTAACCGCGCCGCCCACATTTCTTTTAACACATGGAACCTCTACCAGACCAGCTACCGGATCACATACAAGTCCCATCAGATTCTTAAGTGCCATAGCACAGGCATGTCCCAGCTGTCTGTAATCACCGCCCTTGATATGGCAGATCGCCGCCGCTGCCATACCGGAACCTGAACCGATCTCCGCCTGGCATCCACCGGATGCGCCTGCAAGATAAGCTTTGTTCGCAATAATCTGTCCTACGCCGGCTGCCACGTACAGAGCCTCTATCATCTTGTCCTCCGGCACGTTATACTCACGATAATAAGTAATTAAAACCGCCGGAAGCACACCGCATGCGCCGGCTGTTGGAGCTGCGACGATGCGTTTCATACATGCATTGTTGCACCCCATCTTCAGAGCATTGGATATCACCTTCGCAACAAAGTCGCCGCAAAGCGGCCGCTCTGATTTGCGATAAACATCCATCTTCGCGCCTTCGGTCCCTACAAGCCCGCTCCTTGATATACGGTCCGGCTCATATGCATCAAGACCGTCCAACATTGCCTGCCACATATATTTCATCTGATCCCACGAATCTTCCTCGCTCACGCCTCTTTCCTGAGCATCTTCAAGCTGTATGGCCTTCCAAAATTCAATGCCATCCTTTGCGCACCTTTCATAAGCTTCTTCCATTGATTGATATGACATACTTTTCATCCTCCATCCTAGTTAGCACTCAGGAATTTTACACGAATAATTCCCTGTTTCTGTGAAAGCTCATTAATCGCCTCCTGTGAAACGACGTCATCCGTCTCAACTACCATAACCGCAACTCCGCCTTTCTTATCACGGAAGACCTGCATTGTTGCAACATTAATCTTTGCATTCGCCAGAACAACTGAGACATCCATAATCCGGCCGGGTTCATCAACATTGCGAATAATAAGAGTGTTGCTCTCACCGCTGAAATTCACATCGATTCCATCCAGTTTGCAGACCTGGATTCTTCCTCCGCCAATCGAATGCGCCTGGATCCACATTGGCGGAACACCTTCCGCTTCCATATAAATCTGAGCGGTATTAGGATGCGCTTCTTTAATATCCTTTTTCTCAATCGAGAACTCCATCCCCTCTTCTCCGGCGACTCTAAAACTGTCCGGAATACGCATATCATCCGGCTTCATCCCCAACAAGCCTCCAATCAACGCCTTGTCTGTCCCGTGCCCCTTCCCGGTAGCTGCAAAGGAGCCATGGAGATAAACTCTCGCCTTTTCCGGCTGTCTCCCGAAAAGCTGCCTGGCAATCAAACCGATTCGGGCTGCTCCAGCTGTGTGTGAACTGGACGGTCCAACCATAACAGGACCTAAAATGTCAAATATATTTCCCATTCTTTTTCCCTCTCTTTATCTTTTTTTGACATATTATTATGTATAGTAGTATAACATGCCATGCTGACCGGGTACAGATAGTTTTGCAAAATGTCCTGTACCCAATTGCAAAACTTCTCTGCTTATGTTAACATCTCTTTCGAGAAAAAGAAAGAAGAGTAAGAGATATGAACAAAAAAGAAGTATTGGAAATACGCAAACAATTCACTCCGGAAAGATGTTCCATTACCCGCATCTGTGGCTGCTATGTGGATCATGAAAAAGAGAAAAAAGCTGAACTTAAAAAAGCCTTCCTGTCATTACCTGAAGAGGAAAGCTTCAAATATTTTGATATTTTCCGCCGCACATTAGCCGGAACCATAGGGAAAAATCTTTTAAACATGGATTTCCCTTTAGATCAGGAGATGCCCGGCGGCACTCAGAAATTCTTACTGGAGCTTCGCAAAAGCAAACTCACTGACGACCTGTTATTGGAAGAATTCTACAATAAGGTCATTGAAAATTACAACTATGCAGAGAATTATTATATTATTCTCATCCATGCTGCCTATGATGTCCCCGGAAAAGCAGCGGACGGCTCAGAGATGTTCGATGCCTCGGATACAGTCTATGAACATATCATGTGCAGCATCTGTCCGGTAAATCTTACAAAAGCAGGACTTACATATAACGCAGTGACCAATAATATCGAAGACCGCATCCGCGACTGGCTCGTTGAAGCGCCTGTAAACGGTTTTCTGTTTCCGTCCTTTAACGAACGGGCGACTGATCTTCACAGCGTCTTATACTATACAAAAAAAGCTGAAGAGATCCAGCCTGAATTCATCGAAAATGTTTTAGGCAGCAAAATGCCTCTGACCGCCGGAGACCAAAAAACATCGTTCCAGACAATTGTCACAGATACATTAGGGAATGACTGCGATTATGAAACAGTCCGCAACATCCATGACAATATATGTGAAATGCTGGAAGAAGCGAAAGAATCCCCCGATCCTGTTGAGCTTTCCAAACCGGATGTTAAAAATCTGCTGGCAAGAAGCGGTGTCTCGGAGGAAAAACTTAAAACTTTCGATTCCGAATTTGAAAATGTTGTCGGCGAACAAAAAACTTTTCTTGCCTCCAATATCACAAATACTAAGACATTTCAGTTAGAAACACCGGATGTAATTGTCAAGGTCAATCCGGAGCGCTCTGACTTAGTGGAAATCCGCGAGATCGACGGGCGGAAATGTCTGCTCATCGCAATTGATGAGCATCTGGAAGTCAACGGAATTGAAGTTCGGTCCGCTAAAATTACGTAAAATCTAAAAAAGTATTTGCCAAATAATATAAACTGTGGTATTATATCATTTGCGAGCGGAGATGGCGGAATGGCAGACGCGCTAGATTCAGGTTCTAGTGGGAGTTTA
>CAZNXL010000064.1:0-9034 GCA_964577075.1 uncultured Dorea sp.
GTTGATCTTTGAGATATAATTCCCATCCCAGTCGTACACGGTAATAATATTATATTTTTGTTTTGATGTTTTCGGGCTCTGGGCCACCAGAATATAATCATCTGTTGCATCGATTCCCTGCATCGTATAATTATTCTTTTTCCCCACCTTAACATATCTTACCGGGTCAAGGTTGGAATCCAGGATGACAAAATTATAATTGTGGCTTAAAAGTACTGCATATTCCTTACGCCCGCTGCTGTATGCAAGCCCCGTGAATGCCGTTGCCTCCTTTGCATCTGATACACTTCCGCCTGCAAGCTTATTCGGTATCTTGATATGTTTACTCTCTGTCACTGTCAATGTATTCGGATTCACCGAGGTTAATGCTTTCGGATCCTTTCCTGTGCTGTGAACGATCACAAGCCTTTTTCTGTCCGAATCATAGGTCATATCATTGCCATGAGCCACCGCTAAAGGCGCAGATACCATAATCACCTTAAGCGTTGACCTTTTTACCTTCACGATCTTACATTTGGACACCTTTTTATAATTCAAGAGGTAATATACATATTTCCCATCTGTACAGGAGCCCTGCAAAGTATCATACTGATACATATTCTGCTTTGCCCATGACCGTATCTCGAACACTTTTTTCTTTTTTGACAAAGCCGCTGCCTTCGTTGTTCTGGTAGATTTAGTATTACCTGAAGCTGACCACGCGGAATAACAGGTCTGTCCGTTCACTTTTTTATAAGCACGGATCCTTGCATAATAAGTCTTCTTCTTTTCAAGCTTTGATATTGTGTAACTTGCGGCAGAACTCTTCCTGATCGTCTTCGTCTTTGCTCCGATAAATGTTGCGTTCTGCGCATACTGTATCTGATATCCGGTTGCAGAAGTATTCTTTTTCCACGTAAGCTTATATTTCGTAGAGGAAACCCTCTTCCACTTCTTCACAGCGGGAGACGACACTCTCACGTATCCTCTTTCCGCTGAATATGGACTCAGTGAATCTCCTTTATATGCTCTTACTGTGTATATGTATGACTTTCCATTGCCTGCCGACGTATCATACCATGCGATCTCCCCGGGTTCTGTAATCTTTGCCATCTGCTGCCATGAGCCGCCTGATGCTCCTTTCCGGTATACATAATACCCGCTCGCTCCCGTAACTCTGTTCCACTGCAGATAATTTCCTTTGGCTGAAAGAGTCACCTTAAGCCCCGGCGCCACCAGATATACATTCTTCTTCGACTCTCCGGTCTCACCAATATTATTTTTATCAGACGCATAACCCTTCACCCGGTAATATTGTGTCTCTCCCTGTGTTAGATCTGTATCAACATAAGAGGTCGCATCTGCACTATCGGTCGTCTTGATCCGTTTCCATGGCGATTTCCCCGTGGAACTTCTGTACAGATAATATCCCTGCGCCCCTTCAATCTTATTCCATATAAGCCGTACGCCTCCCGCAATATTTTCCACAGACTGAAAGGTTCCTTTTGCAAGATTGGATGTTATTGTAATGGTGATTGTTTTTTCTGCTTCTTTGTAATTGTCTGTATCAGTTACCAGGGCTTTGATAAGAACCTGCGCGCTTCCCGTCTTACTGCAATGAACCAGATTGTCATCATCTATCGTAAGGACAGTCTCATCCAAAGAAGTAAAGCTAAGTGTTCCTGCCAATGCCTGTGCCGGAATCTCAAAGGGTGTACATCCGAACTGCACCGTCATGTCCTGCGCTGTAATCTGCTGCTCTGCAGGTTCCACATTAACAACTGTCTTCGCCTGTGTCTCTCCATAGGATCCCGATGCAGACAGAGTAATAGTAATCGTCGCCGTACCGACCCCGACTGCCTCTGCTATGATAGCTTCTGTATTTTCATCCTGTTTTACAACGACAACATTCTCATTATCGGATTCATAGCAGTCTAATCCCAGTTCGCTGCCGTCGCTTGCCTTTGCGTCCAGAGAAAATCTGTCACCATATATCTGCCGGAAGCTTTCTGCAACCTGAATCTCCCTCTCCGGGCTCTCATCTTCAGTATTCTCTGCCCCGGAAACCTCCGTCTCTTCATCTCCTGTCTTCGAAGTTTCCTGTACCTCCTCTGTTTCCTGTATGCTGTCCGGCTCAAATATGGACTCCTGTGCGAACACAGAGGCAGCAGGAACGATCAGAGTCAAAAGCAATGGCAGGATCCTTTTTATTGCAAATTTTCTCACCAAATCTTACTCCCCTTTCCTAAACCCCTTTGGTTATATCAAAGCCTTATTCAAACTCGTCTTCATATTCTCCTTCGTCCGGGAAATATTCATCATCCTCGGATATCTCAAATCCTCCCTCAAAATACTCTTCCTGCGTAATCTTTTCATAATCCTTCGGGAGATCGCTCATCTCGGGGCACTCATCACCTGTCATAATCTTCTTTGTGACAGCAACCTTCGTAATCTCTGCGTACTCCTCTGTTCCTTCATCCTCATCAAATTCTTCGCCGGATGCTTCATCGGTAGTTTCTTCTGTCGGATTCTCCATCGCAGCAAGGTCTTCTTCTAATTCTTTCTTCGCTTCCTCCCGTGTCATCCCATCCTCAATATTCTGATGAACCATATCAACCTTCCAATACTCTTCGTTAAATGCCTCAATGGCCGCTTTCGCCTCGTCGCTCTGGGCGCTTTCCATATTCATCGCCGAACGGCTCTTAAGAAGTGTATGATCACCGGCGCTGATCCAGACTGTCAACACACACTGTACCGTAGTCTCTCCTTCACTTTCTTTGCTTGCAGCGACATAATCATCCAAAACCTCTGAGAATCCGTCAACCAGTGCGACATCGTCCTCACTCCACTCGTACTCCTTAAGTACGCTCTCCCTTGTCATCTCCTCTTCGGACTCTTCACCGGAATCATATAACTGATCAGCAGTTACCCTGACCTTAATGACTTTTGTACCGTTCAGCTCTTCTTCTCCCTCATTTGAGAATTCTATATTGCTATACCCATCTTCCTCCGCATATGCCAGATTAAATTCATCCAGCCAATATTCATATTCACTCTCTGTCGCATCCTCAACGTCTTCTTTATAATATTTCCACTCTCCGTCAGTCAGTTCGTCATTAACATAAACGCCGTACCCGTCTTCTTCCTTCACATTGAAGGAATGATAAATAGTTTCCGCTTCATCCTCATCTTTAGAGATTCTCTCTACAATTTTCTTCTTCGTATCCAGGATGGCAGTATAAAGTTCTTCTTCCTCCGTTCCATCACTGTAAGACGTAACGCTCTGAGTCGTAGCCGCTTTTAAAGTCTCCTTATCAAATTTCTCTATTGCCTCATTAAATATCTTTTCCGGATCGTCCTCCGCTGTTATTTCCTTTTTGGACTCCGCCTTACCGGAACATCCAGACATAGACACGGCTGTCGCTAATATCAAACATAGGATCCCCAATCTTTTCTTCATCCACGTCCCTCCTTATTTCAGGTATACTTCCCTTCTTAAATTTATTCAAAATACGACTTGTATTCCTGTTTAGAGTACCACATCCCACACTTTTCCTCAACATGTGTATCTTATTAAATTAATATTAAGAAAAAATTAAAAGAAAAAGGTATACCACAAGATTATCCGGAACGATGATCCCATGGTATACCGCCGTCGTCTATTCTATTTTATTTTAATTGTAATCGTTTTTTGCTTTCCGCTTCCATCGGTCGCTTTCGCAGTAATTTTTACTTTCTTTCCTTTCCCTGCTTTGAATGTTTTTACCTTTCCTGTGTTTGAGACCGTTGCATATTTTTTATTGCTGCTTGTCCATTTCAGCGTTTTATTTGCTGATTTTGTAGCCGTGACTTTTCCCTTCAATTTCAGCGTTTTTCCTGCCTTCACAGTTTTTTTACCGGAAATAGACACCTTCTTTACGATCCCTTTCATGGAAGTGATTTTATAAGTCGCTTTTACGCCGCTTCCATCCATTGCCTTTGCTGTAATCGTTACAGATTTTCCGCCGGAACCTTTCTTTACCGTAACTACGCCTGAACTGTTCACCGTTGCAACCTTTTTATTGCCGGATTTCCACACTACCTTTTTGTATGATGCATTATCAGGCAGTATTTTTGCCGTTAATCTGATTTTCTTACCGGCAGCGATCTTCCGGGACATTCCGGAAATACGAATTTGAGATACTTCTACATCATTTTCTACCTGCACCTCACTTTCGCAAAAAATCTGCGGATATCCTTTCAAAGATGCGCGGATCGTACTCTCTCCTGTCTTCAGAGCTTTCAATTTTCCTTTTTCAGAAATCGTACACACGCTTTCATCAGAGCTGCTAAAATCAACATATGCAGGATCGATCCGCGTTGTAGAAAATCCATTGTCAAATCCTAACGCAACCGTCTGTTCAGAATATATATCAATAACTGTGTCATCCATATACAATACCGGGGAGAATCCTGTGCTCTCCTCGCTGATCATAATCTCTGTATTTTCTGTCTTGTTCTGATAATCAGAGGAAGACACCTCCGCTGCCTCTGCAGAGCCAAAGCATTGTGCCCAATAGAAGCAGTTGTCGACCTTTGCCACTCCAATTCCAATACTTTGATAGTTTCCCAGGATATTCTTCTTGTGACTGCTGGAATTCATCCATGAATTCATGACTCTTTGCGGTGAGCTCTGCCCTGCCGCAAGATTTTCTGCAGCCATTTTGTTGCAGGCAGTAAGAAAGGTCTCCCCCGTCGGACGTGTATGGCTAAAATAAATTGAGGCTTCCGCTGCGCGGAGCATAGCTGCGTCCAAAAGATCCTGATCCATCTTTATTTCCTGGAAACCTTGTTTTACACGTTCCTGATTCACCAGCTCAAGCACCTGAAACGCTTCTTCATATCCATAATCCACAGAAACCGGCACAGGGATGGCATCCGTCTGAGAATCCTGTACCGATTGCTCTCCAAGGTTTCCCTGTTCTTCGGCATTCACAACCAGCGCGCCGCTATTCAATATCATTGCCGCTGAAATTGCTAATGCTATCAAAATCCTCCACATCTTTTTTAACTTATATCTCTTATCCATCCAACAGCACCTCCAAAATCTTCTCCGCATCATACTCCGGACCACATTTTACTTTCTTTTTACAAACGAGCCTGATGAAATATATTCTTCATATGTTTCTCCTATATTTTACCATAACTTTTCACACATTAAAAGTCCCATTACGGATAACTATGAAGCTGCAAAAAAAACTCCGACGATCCTTTCTACCTGTTCAACGTCACGATGCTAAATCACGGAGCTATACAGGAAAGCGAGGGCTTGTTGATGCAAAGATTACGATCAAAGATGATGCGCTTACGATCCAACTCTGATCGTTATGTTCGGGGATCACCAGCCGCCGATTTCCAACAGCTTTTACAGCACGCAATTCGGAAAAATGTAGAGGACCTCTCTACCGAAAGCAGAAAGCTGACTGGTATTCTACTCCCTATGTGATCTGGGCAAACTATGACATTGAAGAGGAAGAACTTGATTGCTTAATACTCCCCGTTAAAATACTCTTCCTGCGTAATTTCAGTGTAATGTTCCGGAAGCTCTTCCATCTGTGCACAATCCTTGCCATATACAAAATCCTCCACGCAGAGAACCTCTTTCTGCGTCATATCATCATCCGAGGCGCCGTCAGTCTCTTCAGCCAGCATTTCTTTTTCGGCGGCGATCTCTGCTTCCATCTCCGCCTCACTGTTTTTCACATTTTCCAACGCCTCCTCAAGACTGAGTCCCTCTTCCATATCTGCCATAACATTATATGCTTTCCAGCTATTATTCTCAAACTCTTCCATATCTTTCGCGGTCTGCGTACTGCTCACGTCTCCTGACGTAATCGTCTCCTCGATCCGGAGTGGCCTGTGTGTGTCTGCTTCCACCCACAGATAAGCTTCATACTTTGACGGCTGAGTCATGGAAGAAGCATTCATCGCTTCCACATATCTGTCAAGAGCCTCCGAAAGCCCGTCTATATATCCGATGACCTCTTCGGTCAGCTCATACTCCTCCAGGATACTCTCTCTCGTGATGTCCTCTGTCTCTCCATCATCTACACTTTCTTCCCCTGTCATCTTGATCTTAATGGCGGAAACGCCTTTAAGATTATCCTTCCCTTCGTTAGAATAATTTACATTGGCATAACCATACTTTTCATCATAGTCAAAAACCTTACCCTCCGCCTGATACTCATATGTAGTCGGCATTCCTTCTTCCGCCTCCTGCTTATAGCGTATCCATGCATTGGTTTCCGGATTGAGTTCGTAAGTATAATAGGATGTTCCTTCTCTTACATTATATCTGCGGACCGCAGTATCCTCACCTTCAAATACTACCTGCTGCATTTCCTTTTCAGCGTCAAATACGGAGGAACCCTTCTCTGTTTCAGAGCTTCCGTCCATAAATGTAAAGGTGTACACTGATTCCGTCCCGCGCTTTTTTTCACTCCCATATTGTCTGCTCGCTGCTTCTATAACTTTTTGAGGTGCATCTTCTCCCGTAAGCTTTTCTTTTTTTTCTGCTTCTTTTCCACATGCAGCGCACAAAAGGATCAGCGCAATCGCAAAAACCGACAATACTTTCATCCGTTTCATACTTTCCCCCCTTATAAATACCAACTTTCAATAATGAATGCAACGGCAGACATTACGATGATCAAAAGTCACTGATCCGGCCTGCAGCTGCGCATAAGAAGCACAAATCCGCCGTCCGAACATTTTTCAAACTTATTATACCCGCTTTTCCCCGGGTGCACAAGAGAAGAACAATCAGGAAAAGAAGAAAAAAGGCGGCAGCCGCCTTCATCAAAAAGAACTGCCGTTTTTCCACAACAGTTCTTACATTTTCCTTCGATATTCAATTTTTTCCAAGTCTAAATATACTGCTTTGACCATACAAAGAATCGTTCCCTCGTCTCATTAAGTTTATATCTGCTGACAGGAATAATACTTTCATCATTCAACACAAAATCGGTTCTGGTAAATTCTCTGACGGCCACAAAATTCACGATGAAGCTGTTGTGACAACGCACGAAGATAACCGGATTCAGCTTTTTTTCCAACTCGGACAGCTTCTCTGAGATGTCTATAATTTCTTTTTTGCAGTGTATCCGGGTCGTTCGCCCATTTCTCTCGATGTACAGAATCTCCTCTTCTCTGATAATAAGTTCTTTTCCTTTCGCATGTATATGTACAAAGCCCTTATTACGTCTTGCGATCTCAGAGTGAAGTCTGGAAAAAATACCTGCAAGATTCTGCCCCAATTCATCTCTCTTTGCAAAACGTATGTGCCTTGCATCATACACTTCCGTAGCATAATCCGTGTATCCTGTCAGAAATACAATAGCTACTCTCGGTGCAAGAATGTTGATCTTCCTCGCAACATCAATACCGTCGACACTCTCCCCAATGCGAATGTCAAGAAAAACAACATCCAAATCCTGATGTTCTTCTACGAACTTCAGAAGGCTCTTTTCTTCAAAGATTGTATCGATCTGAAAAGACATCTGGTTCTTATGAGCATATTGTTCCAATATCTTCTTAGTTCTCTCACTGCTTCTTTTCTCATCAAAAACTACGATTTGAAACATACTGTTCTCCCCATTTCTAATTGTCTTATGCTTATTTTATAAACATAATATCAAAAAATCAATCTCAACAACTTTATTTCGCAAAACTGTCATAGTTAATGCCATAACTGGCAACTTAGATTCAGTATACACCGGGAGACCTCAAAATATCCCCCTCAGGTCCCTTCTGTTCTCCCCTCTATTTTCCGTTCCTATCCTCTTGTCTTGGTTCCGGTTCCGTCTCTCTTTGACATTTTCAAACGATTAAGAGTCACCTCCTTATTCCCGTATATAACCTTATATTCTGTACCTTCTTCGAACAAATATACGTGCTCCAATTCATCCTTTGCTTTAAGTCTGATCCCTCTGACACCTACTGCTCCTTTTTTCTTCTCTGACACTTCCCCGGCAGAAAATCTCAGGAAGAATCCGGCCTTAGACTGCAGAACGATCTGCTGATTATCTGTAATGATATCGATCGCGACCACTTCGTCATCTTCCTGAAGCTTCGTAGCCGCAATGGTACGCTTTGCAACCTGAAATTCTGATCCCGCAACCTTCTTTATCATTCCCTGCTTTGTCGCAAACAGAAGCTTCGCAAAACGAAGCTGCTCAGAGTCGCAGATATATACGATCTGTTCTTTTGTGCTGTCATAATTACTTATATTATCAATCGGAAGACCCTTGTCCCTGAACTTTCCGAAAGGAAGATCCAGCACTTTCATCTGATGCATCTTTCCGGTATTCGTAAATACACACAGCCTGCCGGTATTGATACAGCTTAAAATGAATTTATTCTCTGAATCGGCCGCGTCCTTATTCCTTTCATAGACAGCCATATCTATAGTCTTAGCATAGCCGAAACGATCCATAAGGAATACTACTTCCTGCTCTTCAATCTTTTTTTCCTCATAGACAGCTTCCTCGGCGTTCTCAATAGCTGTGCGGCGCTTTCTGCCATATTCTTTTTTCATCCTGTCAAGATCCTCTATAATGACATCTGACATCGACTCGTAATTATTCAGGATATCTTCATATCTCGCAATTTTTTCTAAAGTCTCCTCATGCTCTTTGAGCAGCGCTTCCACCTCAAGACCGATGAGTTTATAAAGACGCATATCCAGGATTGCCTGTGCCTGACGCTCCGTAAATCTGAGCATAGCCGCCATCTTTTTCGAAATGCCTGACTTAAACTTAATATTTTCCGTAATACCATTCGTCAGGCAGGCTTTTGCGTCCCTGATCGACTGGCTGCCCCGCAATATCTCAATGATGAGGTCTATAACGTCGCATGCCTTAATAAGCCCTTCCTGGATCTCTTTTTTATCCTGCTCTTTCTTAAGAAGCGTCTGATACTTTCTCGTGGCAAGCTCGAATTGGAAATCTACATGGTGCTCAACGATTTTCTTAAGCCCCATCGTCTCCGGACGTCCGTCCGCCACTGCCAGCATATT
>CAZNXL010000065.1:0-9004 GCA_964577075.1 uncultured Dorea sp.
TATTGAATTTCTTCACATCCAGTTTCGGGAAAATATAAAATGCACTATTGTTTTTTACAAACGAGATCCCATCTATTTTTTCAAGCTCTTTTACCGTTGCCTCTCTCTGCTCGAAGATCCTTCCTCCCGGACGGACCATAGATGCCGGAGTCTCCATATCGTCAAGCGCGGCCGGTATCACGATCTGTGCCAGTGCATTTGCGCAAAGCCTTAGTGATGTAAGCTGAATGATTCCCTGCCTATAGTCCTCTGTCAGTTCTCTCGGCCCGCTGATCACCATCCAGCCGCAGCGGTAACCGCACAGACAATGGGATTTTGACAATCCGTTCATCGTTACAACCGGAAGATCCTCCGCCAGCGACGCGATAGAAGTATGCTTTAGAGCGTCCATCACGAGTCTGTCATAGATCTCATCTGTAAATATGAGGATTCCCGCTTCTCTTGCGACTTTTACAATTTCATCCAGAATCTCCTTTGGATACAGCATTCCGGTCGGATTGTTCGGGTTGATGACAACGATGGCTTTTGTCTTTGATGTGATCTTTGAGCGGATATCCTCAATATCCGGATACCAGCTGGATTTTTCATCACATACGTAAAATACCGGTTTTCCGCCCGCCAGGTATACTGAATTTCCCCAGATAGAGTAGCTTGGCGTAGGCACGAGCACTTCATCCCCATCGTTCAGAAGCGGCATTAACGCAAAAGAAACAACTTCGCTTACGCCGTTTCCGATAAATACGTCATCCGGTGCGATCCCTTTGATCCCTTTTGTCTTTTCATATTCACAGATTGCCTCTCTCGCCTGCGGCATTCCTTTGAAATCACAGTATCCGACTCCCTCCGCGGTATGACCCTCCAGCGCTCTTTTGATACTCTGCGGCTGCCTGAAACCAAAGGTCGCCGGATTGCCGGTATTGAGCTTAAGCACGTCGATCCCCTGTCCCTGCATCCTCATTGCCTCTGCGAATAACGGGCCTCTGATATCCGAGTGAACCATTTCCATTCTTTTCGATCTCATAATTTTTCCCATCTTTTTTCCCTGCCTTTTCACAAGAGTTTCGTTTCGTATCTGTACACTATATTCACAGATTTTCTTTCTTTACTTTCATCATACTCCGGTGCTATAATATATTCAAATATCTATAATCATA
Organism: uncultured Dorea sp.; assembly: GCA_964577075.1. GTDB lineage: Bacteria > Bacillota > Clostridia > Lachnospirales > Lachnospiraceae > MD308. The sequence goes on from CAZNXL010000065.1 coordinate 1,155, forward strand.
TAATAGTTATATCATTTTAACTATGAGGAGGCCGTCATGTTTACATGGAAAAAATACGTATATGAAGTGTACCGGGAACGAAGTTTCTCTAAGGCTGCGCAGAACCTGTATATCAGCCAGCCGTCCTTAAGCGCGCGCATAAAAAAAATAGAGGAACGCATCGGCGTCCCCCTGTTCGACAGAAGTACTACCCCGCTTCAGCTTACAGAAGTCGGTGAGGTCTATATTGAAGCTGCCGCAGAAATCTCCCGGATCGAAGAGCGCGTAGAAAACTATATCAACAACCTGACTACCCTGAAGACCGGCCAGCTTTCTATCGGCGCCAGCAACCTTTTTGCCGCTTATGTAATGTCGCCTCTGATCACACAGTTCAAGCAGCGCTTCCCGGATATCCGCATCCGGCTTTCTGAGGGGAACACTTCCCAGCTGGAGTCACTTCTCAGCAACAATATGCTGGATTTCGTCGTTGATAACTATCATTATGACAGCACTCTATATAACAAAGAACTGTATTGCAAAGAAAATATTCTCCTTGCGGTGCCAAAGCGTTTTCCGGTCCACACGCAGCTTGCAGGATACCAGTTATCTTATGACAGCATTAAAAACAAAAGTTATTTGGATAAATCTTATCCGTCGGTCCCATTAAAAGAGCTTTCTAAATTGCCCTTTATCATGCTGACTCCCGGCAATGATACCCGGATCCGCGGAGACAGACTCTGCCGCGAAGCCGGATTCCATCCGAATATCATTTTGGAGCTGAACCAACAGTCTACCGCATATATGACCGCCTCCACTCAACTCGGGGCAACATTCATCAGCGATATTCTTGTCAGCCAGCTCCCATCCTTCGAAAATCTTGACTACTATAAGCTGCGCGGCGAGGCAGCCAGACGTCAGGTATTCTTCTATTATAAAAACCACAAATACAAAACCCGCGTCATGGAAGAATTCATTGCCATGGCACATGCTCAAAAAGGAACAGATCTTTAGATCTTTTTCATCTCATCTAAGAAGCCGCGGATATATTCTACTGCAAGATCAAGGGCTGCCTGTCCCAGTTCTGCTGAAGAATCCTTCGGGTCAAACGGCCCGAACCATCCGCTTGGCGCGATCTCTTTTGTATCCCTTACAAGTTTTACAGTTCCGCCCTTATAATGAACTGCCTGTATGTACGCGGCCGTGACTTCGTCAGTTGGATCCTTGGCATTGATCGGCTGTCCCAGCTCCAGATGTACCGCTTCCGGCTCAATTGCCATGATCACAGAGGTTTCAAGCAAGTCTCCGTGTCCGCCTTTGAATCTGTCGTCAAGCTCCGCCACGAGACTCCACCAGTCAATGCTTGCACAGACTCCGCCTTTGTGATAAACTTCCAGCGCTGCGCGGTCGATAGACGGTGTATTACCCCCGTGACCATTCAGAACAACAAATCTTTTCGCTCCGTGCTGCATCAGGGAATCCATAATCCCGTGGAGCACAAGATATAATCCCTCATATCCGATATTAATGCTTCCCTCGAAGCTTAAATGATACGGGCATACTCCGTAAGGCACTGTCGGCGCAACGATTACATTTTCAATATCCTCTATATGGTCAGCCAGATAAGACGGAACCATATAATCTGTGCCAAGGGCGCTCTGTGTGCCGTGCTGCTCGGTACTTCCCACCGGAATTACAATCACCGGATCCTTTTTAAAGGCTTCCTTTGCCTGCGCTGTCGTCATCTTTCCAAGATACATCTCAATCTTCCTCCTTTGCCTTCTATCGTTTTTTTATGTTTTTGCTGTTTATATTTGAGTTCTTTTCCAGCTTATTTCCTGTACTCTTCAAGTACCTTTATAACCTTTTCCATGTCTTCTTCCCCAAACCGCTCGTCACAGCTTACGGACAGGACATGATCATATATGAAGGATGCCCCGGCATACTCCGACACCTCCACGCAAGGCGGTACCGGCCAGTAGATCTTTGGCACAACATGGTTCTTTGCCAGATACTCCATAAAAGCTTCCCGCTCATCGCAGTACATGGCAAAAAACATCGGGCACACATCCTCAGGCAGCTTAACAAAAACCGGACGGAAAGATCTCCCCTGCGGAAAATGCTTTAACAGATATCTGTAGTTTTCCTGCCTTTTGCGGATTGCCCCGTCCAGATCAAAATGTCTGATCGCCGCTAATGACCGCGCATCTCCTTCTTGCACATCAAAAATCTTACGGAGCATAAACTCTGCTTTCCAAAAAGCTTCATTTCCCTTCTCGTTATATTCTTCTACCCCGGACTCTTCATACTTTTGGCGCATAGCCAATGCTTTATCGCGGAGCTTCAGGTGCGCCTTATCAGCTGCGATCGGCTCCGCCTGAAACTTCCCGTTTCTCTTTATCGCAAGCCCGCCGGAAGCAACGCCCATCCATTTTCTGAGACTTACTGCCACATAATCCGCCTCCGGACACGCCCCCGCAGGTGAAAACGCAGTATGCGTAGTATCCTGAAGGATTGTGACTCCTCTTTCCCTGCACCTTTTTACATATTCGAGATCAAAAGTAGAATATCCATAGTACCCGGTGATCAGGAAAAGACTGATCTTATCTATCATTGCCTCATCAAACTGCGGTACCATCTTCTCATCAAGATCATAATAATAGATCGTATATCCCGCCTTCACAAAACAGTTCAGTACTGTCTCACAATCATAGGCCGGAAGATATGCTGCTTTCTTCTCATCGGACAGCATAATGTCCCGGATACAATAATAGATCGCGCACCGTCCGGACATCAGATGCGCAGCATCCTCCGCTCCCGGACACATCCGCTCCACATAATGATTATCCCTCACTTCTTCTGATCTGTAAGGGAAAAATCCGCCAATTTCCATGATGCCTCCTCTTATACGCAAGCCATATAGGTTCCCTTATGCAAAAGTTCTTTCCCTTCCATCATGACCTTACCTCTTGCGATAACGCAGTCAATCGCCAGTTCTTTTGTAAGCAGAACCATATCCGCATCCGCGCTTGTTTTAATGCTGCCTTTTTTCTCATCGATCATGAGAGCTCCCGCCACGTTCGTGGTCGCATACGGCAGCGCATCTTCGAGATCCATTCCGAGATTCTCCACCATGTTTTTTAACTCTTTATGAAGGCTCTCGATACCGGAAACTCCTATCTCGAGAAGAGTTCCGTCCGCGCCGTATCTGGACCAGCTTCCGTGACCGTCAGAGCTGATCGTAATATGTTCTGTGGGGATACCTCTCCTCTTTGCCTCCAAAATACACTCTCCGGGCGCCTTCCCGCCGTCTATGGCACAGGTATAATCCACATAGCCGCCCATCTTCAGAAGTTCATATCCTTCTTCAACAAGTCCCGCCTTGCGGTTTACATGCGTCGGGCGAAAGATTCCTGCCGGAAGTGAACTCTTTTCCAGCGCCTCGAAGATGGGTGACAGTCCAACCTGGTCGTCCCCCGTATGAAGGGTGATAGCTCCGGGTTTTTTACTAAGCATTCCTGCCACCCTCGTCCTGCTGGCAAGAGAAATCAAGTCCTGCACAGATACATTCGGCGCGCGATGATCGGAGATCGCAAGCTTCGCTCCCAGCACCTCCCGGATGAATATAATGTCCCTGTCGGCCTCCCCGGTGATCGTCGGTGACGGATAACCATATGCCCCGGTCAGCATATAGGCGCTGACTCCCTCTTCGTTCAGGGAAGCCGTCTTAGCATAAAGATTCTCCACGCTTCTCGTGATACCATCCGTACCTAAGAGCCCTAACACCGTAGTAACTCCCGCACGCGTCATCTCCGTCACATGAAGCTCCGGAGTGCGGGTTCGAAAGCCTCCTTCTCCCCCGCCTCCGGTAATATGTACATGGCAATCTATAAGCCCAGGAATCAGAATCTTACCTTCTCCATTCATCACTTTAATCTCTTCGCCTGTTCCGGCAAATGGTTCCGTCACTGAAACCGGTATCCTGTCCGCAACCGCCGCAATCTTTTCTCCCATCACAAGAACATCCTTCTGTCCCAAATGTTTCGGTGCGTAGACATCTGCTTTTTTAATCAACAGCACTTCCTTTTCCTCCTGATGCTTTTTTCTTTTCATTATAATCCATGCCGCTTCCCATGTCCATAAAGCAACACGATCTTAATGCTCAGTTATTTCTGGAAGATAAGGAAATGACGGTCAATGGTTTCCTGCGGCGGAGCCTCAGTCATCTTACTTACAACGATCATCGTAATAGTCTCCAAAATCGCGGACGGGAACAATGCGTGGAATCCGAATGCCAATGCCTTTACAGATGGGATCAGAGTAAAGGAAAGCAGAGCGATCACACCTACGATAACTGCCGCGATGGCGCCTTTTGCCGTAGAACCTTTCCAGTACATTCCGAACAGGATCGGTATTACGAAGAGCGCCATTCCGGAAAATGCGAAAAGATTGATCTCAAAAATACTTCCCGGCTGGAATACGCCAAAACAGATAACGATAATTCCGATAAGAACAGTTACGACTTTGGATAATTTCATGACATGTGCATCTGTAGCATCTTTATTGACGATCTTTTGGTAAATATCTCTTGTAACCGCTCCCGTCGTAGTAACCAGAATTCCATCGATCGTTGACATTCCTGCCGCCACGATACCGGAAATAAAGATAGAAGCCAGGAACGGATTCAATCCTCTCTGCAGGATCATCGGTACGATCTGATCCGCATTTTCAATATTCTGGATAGAGGCAATCCCATTGACCCCCGCCCACTCAACCAAAGTGGCTGAAACGAACATTCCGGCTGTTCCGAGCAGAACCGCCTTGAACATTGTCTTATGATCCTTCATTGTAAAGAACTTCGTAAACAGATGCGGCTGTCCCATCGTAAAGAATGACCACAGCACGATATTAGACACATAATACGCCCATGGCATGTAACCGTTAGCCCCCGGGAATGTCAGATATGCCTCATTCATACTCTGAAGAGTCTGATTGATATTCTCAAATCCGCCGCCCATGACAATTGACACGATAAAGGTCACGACCGCAGTCGCGATCATAAGGGAACCCTGAATAACATCTGTCATCATCGCTCCCTTCATTCCTCCCGTCATACAATACAGGATCACGATGCATCCCATACCTACGACGCCTACCCATGCAGGAAGTCCGGTAAATACATGCACGATAACTCCCGCGCCGATGATCTGTGCTCCCATCATAGGGATAAGGAAGAACAACATCATCAAACCAAGCATACCGCTCATAGATTTTGAATGGTAGCGGTCGGACAGATAATCCGCCATTGTAAGGAATCCGTATTCATGTCCGAGAGTGACAAGCCTGCGACCGATCAAAATCGCCGGCAATATCATACAGAACACGGCGCCCGGCACAGAGATCGCCATCCCGGCATAGCCTACCCCGTAGATCGTTCCCGGTGTTCCAAGGAAAGTTCCCATAGAATATTGCGTTGAAAAATACGCAATACCGCTGACAACCACACCAGCTTTTCCGCTTAATACAAAGAAATCATTTAAACTGCTTGTCTTGCGACTTGCATACCATCCGATAAATGCCATAATTCCAAGATAAAGTACCAATACCGTATAAAAAGGGATTGGCGATGGCTGAATTGCTCCATTCATATTTATTTTTCCTCCTTCTCATTCGTCTCTTCTTCATCATAAACATGATATTCTTTTCTCTTCATACACATGCGGGCGTAAACAACAATTAATGCAAAGGTTATCGCCGTGTGTACGAACCATCCGAAGATATAACTCGGAATACCAGCGATGGCCGGTATGTACGTCTCACTGTAGAAAAATGGGAACGGAATCATGATCAGGAAAAACATGATCAAAAAAATAATCAGCCATGTCCGTTCAAAATGTTCTTCAAATAGTTTTTTCATTGTCTTTTCTCTCCTCCTTTACTTTTGTAAACATTTTTTGTAAAATGATTACGGTAGTACTTTCAAACAAATTTGCGCGCAGTTATCTGTAAAGCACTTACTTTATTTATTCATTCATTATACGCTTTAAATATTAATTTGTAAAGTGTTTGCTTATTTTATTTGAATATTGTTTGCTTATTTTATTTGAATATTGCCTGATTTTGCTTTATTATTTCTAGCATTTTTACATTATTCTACTGTATAAAGGAAGGAAAATATGGACATTTTAGAACGTATTCACAAGCTTTATCCCGGTTTGACAAAAAAGCAGAAAGGCATTGCCGATTATCTAACCTCTAATCCGGAGGAGATCAGTTACATCACGTTGTCCCAATTAAGCCGTCAGACACATGTCTCAGAGCTTACACTGCTTAGATTCTGCCAGAAGATCGGCTGCGACAATTTTATCGAATTAAAAGAACAGTTCCGGGATTACACCCAGAGGATGATCAGGCTGACCTCTTCTCCCTTTTATTTTGCTCCCGTCATGGCATCCGGAGAGCCTTCCGAAAGAGATCAGCTTCTTCAGGAGATACGGAACGCGGAAGTCACCGCTTTTACGGATTTCTTTTCAACGGCTTCTCTGACCCCGATCACGGAAGCCGCCGATCTCATAAGGAAAAGCCGCCGGGTCTTTATCTTCGCCCATGGCATTTCCAATGTCCTCAGCGCTTTCTTAGAGTCAAGGCTTCGTACGTTGTATCTTAATGCGATCGCAATAGATCTGTCCGATCTGAACGAGACGCAAAAAACAGTTCATCAGTTGGCGGAAGGAGATCTTGCCATATTCTTCTCCTTCCCCCAATATTACTTTCCGATGTCAAATATCGTAAAGCGGGCGGCTGAAACCCACATTCCGCTCCTGGCTATCACCGACAGCGAATCCTCCCCTGCGGCCAGGCACACGGATCACCTGCTGATCTGTCCGTCCGCTACCAGAATTTTCTATAATTCACTGGCGCTGCCGATGGCGGTGCTGAACCTGCTGGTATCCTGCCTTGTGATCGACAACGTTGCGCCGTCAGAAAGGCAGGACTTCATTGATACGTTGTTCTCGTAGGCAGTTGAAGACATGATAGAAAAACAGGGGTGTGTTTCCGGGAAAAACACACCCCTGTCTGAAATAATACTAATCATATAGTAACCCGTTGAGTTCAAAATCCTCTTCCAGGTTCCAATCCCGCATTTCTTTGTCTGACGGCCTTTCATACATTCCTCTTCTGCTGAATCCCCATCCGGTCTTTTCTCTTAATTCCAATAAATATTCTGCATATTTAAGTCCTGCGATCATGGAATCTATCACCGGAACTTTATATTCATTTTGAATCTCTTTGTAAAATCCAAACTGCATACTGCATCCAAGAATGATTACTTCAGCCCGGTCTTTTTCAATTGCCAGACGAATTTCTTCTTTCATCCTTGCAATCGTCGCCTGTTCATCCGCATGAAAATCTAACACTCCCATGCCAATGCTTCTAAAAGAAGCGAGCTTTTTCTCCAATCCATACTTACATACATTTTCTCGCATCTGAGGAATCCATTTGTCTCTCCCCACAATAATCGAAAACTTATCTCCAAGCGCTGCTGCTAAGTGCATACTGGATTCTCCGGGCGCGGTGACTATCATATCACCGCTGATTTCCCGCGCCGGATACAAGAAAGGATCATCAAAGCAACTCATAACGGCCGCATCAAACCCGTCTTTTTTTGCCCGCAATATTTCTCTTAATATTACGTTTCCGGCAATTGCCTGGTAGTACTGGTATTCCAGATGTTTAGGACCTGCAGGAAGACTTCTGATTTCCAGTTCATTATTTTCATTTTTATACTTATTTAGGTATATTTTTATCGTTTCGTTCAAATCATCATAAGCAACTGCCTTTAAAAATAGAATCTTTTTGCCCATAAGTCCTCC
>CAZNXL010000066.1:0-8989 GCA_964577075.1 uncultured Dorea sp.
CCTTGTAGACTTCGATCTTATCCCCGATTCCAAGTTCTAACTCTTCCATAATACTGATATTGTGTACACTTGCACGACTGACTGTAGTCCCTTCAAGCTCCACCGGGCTAAAGATCGCCACCGGATTAATAAGTCCTGTCCTCGAAGGACTCCACTCAATATCTAAAAGCTCCGTCTCACGGATCTCATCCGCCCACTTAAATGCAAAAGAATCTCTCGGGAATTTAGAAGTACGTCCCAGCGATCTTCCATACTCAATATCATCATAGACCAGCACCAGCCCGTCAGACGGAAATGCATTGTCTGTGATCTTCTCGGAAAAATCCCGTACCGCTTCTTCCACCGTATCTTCAGACACCATGCGATACTCTACCACTTCAAATCCCTGTTCTCTCAGCCACTCCATCTGAGCCGCTCTTGAATTATGGAAATCCACATCCTCCGCCTGCACTAAGGAAAATGCATAAAAGCGGACATTTCTTTTTGCCGTAATCTCATTATTAAGCTGCCTTACAGAGCCGCTGCACAGGTTTCTAGGATTCTTATATCTCGCATCCACGTCTTCAATCTCTGCATTGATCTTTTCAAAGTCTCCGTAGCTTATGACTGCCTCTCCCCGAAGAATCAGCTCACCCTTATAAGCAATCTGAAGAGGAACATTCTTAAATACTTTTGCGTTATTGGTGATAACCTCTCCTACTTCGCCATTTCCTCTCGTAACCGCCTTGTATAAAGCACCGTCACGGTATGTTAATACGATGGTGAGTCCGTCAAGCTTCCATGACATCAATGCTTGCTGGTTTCCCACAAACCTCTTAAGTTCTTCTACCTCTTTTGTCTTATCAAGAGACAGCATCGGCTGTTCATGCCGTTCTTTCGGAAGCTCACTTAACACCTCATATCCTACATTCACTGTGGGACTGCTTGCCAGAGTAATTCCCAGCTCCTCTTCCAGACCTTTTAGTTCATCATAGAGCCTGTCATATTCATAGTCACTCATGATCTCCTCAGCATCCTGATAATAGGCGCGCCCCGCTCTATTGAGAAGCCCCACCAGCTCCTGCATCCGTTCTTTCTTTTGTCTGCTCATATAATCCCTTCAACTCCTGCTCCGTTAATTTCCTTACTTCTCCGGTCCTAAGCCCCCGAAGCTCTATATTCATAATTCTGACACGCACTAACCTCGTCACCCGGTATCCAAGCGCGTCACACATTCTCCGGATCTGCCGGTTAAGCCCCTGTGTAAGTATTATAGAAAATGTATATTTCCCAATCTTTTCTACCTTACACGGTCTTGTCACTACGTCCAGATTCTTTTCTTTATCTGTAATGCGGACTCCTTTTCTCATATTTTCAAGAAAACTGTCCGTTATCTCCTTATTGACAGTTACCTTATATTCCTTTTCATGCCGAAAACGCGCCCGCATCATACTGTTGATCAGGTCTCCGTCGTTAGTCATAATCAGCAGCCCCTCTGAATCCTTATCCAGTCTCCCGGCATAAGTAACACGTACCGGATAGTGAAGAAAACGGATAATATTCTTTTTTTCTCTCATATCCTCCGTACATACAATCCCCGCCGGCTTATTGACAGCGAGCACTACCCTGGCATCTTTGGCTTTGATCGGCTTCTTCCCGATCCTGACGTCACTTTTTTCCGTCACCTGCATTCCCGGTTCTGCGCGTTTTCCGTCTACTGTCACACGACCGCTTGCGATCAGACGGTCCGCCTCTCTTCTGGAACAGACTCCTGCCTCGCTTATATACTTATTCAGTCTCATCTGCGTCCTCTTCCTGCGGCTCGCTGCCGTCTGTTTCATCTGTCTCTGGTGATGCTGGTGTTTCTAATACTTTACTGATATGAGTATCTGTCACGAAAGAATTGCCATTATACAAGAATAAGATACTTGTAAATTTTGTATTCTGCATCACTTCCTGAAGATTCCCATCGTATTGAGCCGGATCGATCATCACGATCTCCCTGTAATATGAAGTCAGAAACGGAACCAGACAATTCGCGTAGGAATCCTTCAATATTAACAGGCGGTCTGTCGTATCCGCCGTGGTCTTAATATCAACGATCCCGTGGTCTCCACCCAGAAACAAGCTGTACTTATCGCTTTTTTCAAGCTGTAACGTATCATATAATGTGGCTGTCTTCGTTTCGCTGTTCTCATAGCTTACTACAGTTTTTACTCCGTCACTTTGTTTTTTCGGTACATAAACGCTGACAGACTCTTTGCTTCCTTTTTCATACCCGCTCTTTTCTGAAAGAGAACCTGTGAAGTCATTGTTCACCACATAGCTCTTCATCTCCGGCGCTTTAGAAGTATCTAATGCCATAGCCTCTGCAAGAACCTCATACCCATAATATGCCCCCAGTGACGTCCAGTGTTCGTCAGTATGATAATAAAGCTCTTCCTTCCTGTGACCGGCAAATGCATCCTGGACTTCCACCCAGTGGATCTCTTCTCCGAGGCTTTCTTTGATCTTCTGAAACTGTTCCTTTTGATCATTGATAACTGCCGATGCCGGCAAACGGTCTGATTGAATATTCGCCGCATTGGGAACCAGCATAAAATAAACAGGAATATTATAATAGGTATTGTCAAATTCCCTGATTGCCTGTATACTTTTATCTACATCCTCCTCGTCCATCGCAGCGATCTTCTCTGCAAGGAATCCGTCTTTTCCCTTGTATATCCCACCGGACTGTCTCTTACCGAGCAATGTCTGTACAGAATGATCCAGCGATCCCGCTATCCCTTTCCCCGCGAAACGCTCTGAGGAATATGTCTCATATTCTTCCATATATTCGCCATTCAATACATTTTTCATAGTCATCTTCGGTTTGGATACCGACTGATCTCTCCATATGAGGTTAAAAAGGCACGACAATACAACTATCCCCAGTAACACAAGGGTAGTGATCTGTTTAATATATGACCGTTTCTTTTTTCTTTTTTGTGCTTTTTCCATATCAAACTCCAAACCAGCTGTAACAATTAGAATCTAAAATAGAATATCTCATGTTCCGTCCCGGAGACGACTCCTGCAATACATAAGATAAACAACAGCGCATACACAATGCAATTGACTGCGATCTGCCAGCGTTTGCCGCCCTGGATCACTTTATCGTAAACTGTATGAAGGGCCGGTGTCCCGACAAGAATTCCTGCAATCCACAGCACGCCGTTGCCTGCTAAGACAGACAGCGCTCTTGCATCGGCCAATCCATGGCTTCCGATTCCAAACATCCTCCCCATATAAGAAGCTGCTTCTCCGACGGACGGACTGAAAAAGAACACCCAGCTTATCATCAAAAATATTGTGGTAAGTATCCAGCGGATAAATCCCGGGATCTTTTCAAGCGCCTCTCCCAGCAGAAACCCTTCTGCAAATAAAAGAACTGCAAAATAGATTCCCCATATAACAAACGTAAAATTAAGCCCATGCCAGAGTCCGATCAGGATCCATGTAACCAAAAGGCTCAAAAAGCCAATAGAGCCTGTCGGATTTCCACCGCAAAGCGGAAGATAAACATAAGAGCAGAACCACTTCCAAAGGGTCTTCATCCATCTGCTCCAGAAATCCATAATGCTCACGGCCATACAGGGATGGTCTACATTATCCGGCAACTCAAACCCCAGCATCCTTCCAAGCCCTGACGCCATATCACAATATCCGCCAAAAGAAAAATACATCTGAAGCGCAAAGGTGATACACCCAAGCCATGCACTCATTACCGATATCTCCCCTTTTGGAAACGCCGCGATCGTCTCATACGCCGTATACATTGCCTCCCCTAAGATCACTTTTTTCGCCAGACCCCGCACAAATAAAAGCATACCGTCTGAGAATTTCGCTGCCGACAGCTTTCTCTTCGTAAGCTGCGCTTCAAAATCCGCTCCCGACACAAGAGGACCGGCAATCACCCTGGGAAACATAGCTATCAGTACCGCATAATTAACAATACTTCGCTGCGGCCGCGTATCGCCACGGTAGATATCAATAATATAAGAGATATTCTGCAGCATAAAGAAGGATACGCCGATCGGTGCGAGAAAAAGCCGGTTATCAGCCATCCCGTTTCCTGCGATCTCCAGGATACGTCCGGTATACTTGCAGGCAAGAAGAAGCAAGAGATCGACTCCCACCGTAATAAAAACTATGTTTTTCGCTTTCCTCCCTGCCATAAAAACTACTTTCCCGCCTGCATAATTCCATAAGATTGAGACAAGCAAGACAACCGCATGGACCGGGCTTCCCCACGCATAAAAGACAACACTGAGAAGCGCCAGCATAAAGTTTTTAAACTTTCCCGGTGTCACATAATACAATATAAAAGAAATAGGTAAAAATCCAAATAAAAATACCGTACTGCTAAATGTCATGCTATCTGCTCCTTAAAGATCTGCTGCCTGCGCAATCTCCTTTACCCACGCAGTATAATACTTCTTTTTCATCTTCTTCCCATCGTCTTTGTAATACTCATCCTTTACAAGACTGCTGTTATCGATATATGCCACATTCATCTCGCGGCAGACTGCTTTCAGCTTCTCATTATATTCCGGGATCCTTGCAAGTCCCGAAGCTTCTTCTATCGCCTGTGCCTGTACGGGAAGGATACTGTTCACATAAATCTTTGTGTCGGGAAGAGAACTTTTTACCTGCTCAAGAAATGCTTGATAATCCTCTCCAAATGAGTCTGCATTACCATCTTCCATAGCAGCATCATTGACCCCCAGTACCAGAAAAAGTACCTTCGGCTCCTTCTCTGCTGCCTCCGCAAGCTTCTCCGTCACTCCCGTAGATGCCGTGTCGGTGACAGAAGCCTCCTCTTTTGCAAGGACAAAAGACTGGCTGAGTACCTCCTGGTCACAGACACCCTGCGCAACATAATCCCCCAGGATCAGAGTATTTTCAAATATCTCCTCCTTTGAACGCTTGCTTTTTGCCTCCAGCTCTTCAGCCTCCGCCTTATCAAGCGCTGCAATCTCCTCCTCAACCGCGCTTACATCCGCCTGATCCATCGTCTCAAGCCTCTTCATGCCTTCTGAGATATCCGGCCTTGGATTCAGAGACTTGATACCTACAAAAGCCGCACCCGCAACAAAAAGAATGACAACCGCTGCTATCGCCATTCTGAGGATCTGATCTTCATTACTTCGCCTGTTATTTTTATTATAATTAATTTTCGTCTTTGATTTTTTTTCCATAATCGCCAATCTCCGTCAGGATATAGGATTATTGTACTGTTTCTGCTAATAAAAGTCAAATTATGATGTACTTTTCACGGAAGATTGTTATAATCTTACGGAAGGAGTTTTTTACTATGATCATTTTAAACTTAAAAACCAAAAGCTGTATGCAGCATCTTCTCCTAAAATCAACTTTTGACTCATTTTCTATGATAGAAGGAGACATTACTACCTGTAATACATTTAAGATCGACGGATACCTCCACAAGTCCTTTTTTGAGGAAGCTCCTGAAAAAGATTATTCCTCATGGGGGGATATGAGAGCGTTTTGCTTTCATATCATCCGCGGGAAACGAACCCCGCTAAACTTCAGATTGATCCTCTCCCTGCCTCGGGACAAATTTGCTGATTTTCTGGCCAGACATGAGATTACCGGCATAAGCCCCGCTGACATTCAGGGTCTCTATCTGAACATCAAATATGACGGGACTTCTCTCCAGTGTACTACCGGGACTTCCCTTAACTTATTTACACTGGACAAAACGCTTGAAGATACGTGGGATTGCTATATCCGGCAATTCTTTTTGACACATGAGCTTGTGAACCTTATCTCTTAAAAGACATCCGAAAGATACTTTTATCGTATGTCTGGCAGTTCAAAAAGGGACGCCGCCTCTATTGGCGGCATCCCTCCTGTAACTGTCCTGCGCTCTAATCTTCCTTATACACCCACAGGGACTTTATCTGATCCCTGATATCCTCATACACCCATGTCTTATCACTATTCTTCTGGCTGAACGGATCGTGAACCTTCACCTTGCCATCCTGATACTTCGTCAGGACGATAAAATGTCCCTTTTTTGTAAAATCGCCCGGCCCTACACTGCAGATAATCGGATGCCCGTCATTTAACTCAGCGGCAACCGCATCCTCCGATGTGCTTCCTCCGTAAGCCGTCACACCCCAGTGCTCTCCGCCTTCACTCATCAAGCTCCAGTAGGTATTATTATTTTCATCAATATAGCCTTGCTCTTCACTGTAATCAGCCACGACCGATGGTGTAATAGACGCATCTCCCGTTAACCCCGAGAGCACCATGGACATACAGGTAGGGCCGCATCCGCAGGTCGCTATGAATCCCGTCCCATAGGAATCATACCCCCAGCGCTCATCCCACTGAAGAAATTGCGGAATCTCGCCTTTTTTCAACGTATCACTGACCGTTTTCGACACAGGCTTGTCTTTGTTCACTTCATAGTTTTCCACAAAATCAACAGTCTCTTTATTCTTCCCCAGAAGAGCAATAATATCTTCCGGATATCCCTTCTCCTTGGCCTCTTTCTTCACCCTCTTAAGTCTCTGCTTTGCCGTCTCATTCTCAGATACCGTGCCAAGCGCGGCGTCTTCCATCTTCCTGGCGGCCTCATCCACTCCCTGCTGGATATCTGCATTCTGATCCTGCGTATTCGCAGTCTCTTTTGCCTTCTTAGCCGCAACCTTTGTATTGTATGTGATCCCAAGAATAATGATCAGCACAAACAGTATCCCGCTCATCACTATCTGCCTCTTTAACTGCTGACTTCTTTTTTTCTGCCTGATCCCTCGTCTTCCTGCTGACGGCATAAGATATCTGCGCTTCTTTATGTTCTTCAGGAATCTATCTTTATTCTCAACATTAAAATATCTGCTTATGAGTTCTTTGATCTGCTCCCGCATAATATCCCCCTTTGTTTATTCGGAAATTATTATACAATATATCTCTATAGAAAGACAACTTATAATATCTTAATTTTTCCTTGTCCTTTCGACATTACATAATTTAATGCCTCATATGGCGTGCTTTACACAGCGATATATGATACAATGTCAAAAAACAAGCAAGGAGAACAAATGATTATGAAAATTGTCTTTTTAGATGTAAAAACGATCGGCGATGATATTGATCTGTCTGGATTTGACACTCTTGGGGAAGTGGTAAAATATGACTTCTCTACTTCTAATGAGGTTCCGGATCGCATCAAAGATGCGGATGTCATAATTACAAATAAAGTTCCGATCAACGAATCCACAATCGGAACTGCCGGGCAGCTAAAACTGGTATGCATCACAGCTACCGGAACGAACAATCTGGATATGGATTACTTAGGGAAACACAAGATTGCATGGAGAAATGTTGCGGGATATTCTACAGAATCCGTAGCGCAGCATACGTTTGCCATGCTTTTTTATCTGCTGGAAAAGCTTCGCTACTATGATGATTATGTGAAAGAGGACCATTATACAAATGATACGATGTTTACTCATTTTGAAGAAGCGTTCTACGAATTAAGCCAAAAGACATGGGGAATCATCGGGCTTGGAAATATCGGGCGGAGGGTTGCCTCGATCGCCGAAGCCTTCGGAGCAGACGTGATCTACGCTTCTCCCTCAAACAGCGCCCCTCAGGACGGATATCATCAGGTAGACATGGACACGCTTCTTGCCTCCTCCGATATTATCTCCGTCCATGCGCCGCTCAATAAATATACGAAGAACCTGATTGATGCGGGCGCACTTTCCAGAATGAAAAAAAGCTGTATCTTTCTCAACCTCGGGCGCGGCCCGATCGTAGTGGAAAAAGACCTTGCGGATGCTCTTAATCATCATCTTATCCGCGCAGCCGGTCTCGACGTACTCTCTACGGAACCTATGAGCCCCGAGAATCCGCTGCGTCAGATCAAAGACAGCCGCAGATTATTCATTACGCCGCACATTGGATGGGCCAGTGTAGAGTCGCGTACCCGGCTGATGAATATTATCCTTGGTCAGATCAGGGATTTTTTCGGGCTATCATAATAACCGGAGGATCCGAAGTGCGTTTCCGCTCCATATCTTATCAAGCTGGAGCTCGGAGACGCCTTTTTTCTTCAGTCCGTCCCACAGCCGTTCCATATATTCCACTCCGGGGATATCAAGCTTACTGATTCCGTCAAACCCGTCAAAATCTGTTCCGATCATCGGAAAATCTTCTCCTCCGCAGTCGATCATGTGTAATACATGTGCCGTCATCTCGTCAATCAGAGAAGCGTCCCTGGTTCCGAGAAAAACACCGTAAAAATTAAGTCCGGCCGCACCGCCTTTTTCAGCCAGCTTCCGTATCATATCATCCGTCAGATTCCTCGGATGGCCGCACAAAGCTCTGCAATTAGAATGGGAAGCGACAACCGGGCTCTCGGCATATTGTAAAATGTCATAAAAAGTACCGTCTGAAGCATGAGACACGTCCACGATCATCCTGAGTTCTCCCATCTTTCTTACCACTTCTATTCCAAAGCTCTTAAGACCTTTTCCCATCACGTTGGCGTCTTTACTGTTGGGATATCCGATACAGTTCTCGTAGTTCCATAAAGGCGTCATAAGCCGGATGCCTCTTCGGTACAATTGTTCCAGCCGGTCCATGTCACCGTTTAAAACTCCGCCTTCTTCTACAGTAAGAATGGCGGATATCTTTCCCTCCTCATCATTCTTTTTAACGTCATCGCAGGAATATGCCTGCGCAATATCCTCCGGGAACAATGCTGCCTGCTGCTCCATGTAGTCGATCATCTCATGAACATGCCGGTAACATTTATCATAGTCTCCCGCCACTTCCTCTGCAAGAGTAAAACAGGCAAAAAACTGCGCCATAGTGCCGGCCTTTTTCATCCCCGGAATGCTGATACAGCACTCATTTTCCATGAGATCTCCTCTTTTATCCAAGTCCATCAACTTCCATATTGTGTCACAATGCATATCGATCAGTTTCATAG